>NZ_JBHYVA010001168.1:0-1001 GCF_042750055.1 Streptomyces sp. NPDC059456 | reverse complement strand
ATTTGTTTCTGGGGGTCTGTGTTTTGTTAAAAAGAGACCGGTGCCGTGCCGGTCCCTCAAGGGCGCTCCTTCGTCGCGTCGCTACGCGATGGCCTTCGGCCACCCTTGACCGACCGACCCGTCCCGGAAAGACAACAGACTGCCGGGAAGCCCCCGAAGGATGGCCAGGGGGTACATGTTCAGGGGCGGGCCCATCACAGATCCGAGCCGGGAGCCCCCACTCATCCGCACCAGGACCGCCCAGCCAGCCGACGATGATGCGCAGGAAGGGGTACGACTCCCCTTCGGGGCCCATGGAAGGCTTTTCCGGACCCAAGTCGGGTCAACCTGCACCAGGCAGCGACCAGCACCCCATCCCACCCCATGCAGGACCGAGGACGCGTCAGATCGCTACGCGCTTCTCCCGGCTTAGCGTCCGACGCCCGTCTTGGGCTGGACATAAGCCGCCCACGACCAGCGCCACTTCACCAAGCACGCGACAGCGGGCTGTTTCTACCTTTTGGCCGCCAGTCGAGAGCCAAGAGACGCCCTACTGGAGTGAGGGGTTGGAAGATTCGGTATCAGACTCCCTCTCGCCCGCTTTTCACCTCAGAGAGCGCGCAGGCGCTCCAAAGGCCCCCAATATCCAACGACTGGGCGGCTTGTGACCGGCCACAGGCGGGCGTCGGACGCTAAGCCGAGAGAAGCGCGTAGCGATCTGGGGCGTCCTCGGGCCGTCGTCGGCTGGGATGGGGTGCTGGCCGCTGTCTCGTGCGGCTTGACCCGACCGGAGTCCGGAAATGCCTTCTCTGGGCCCCGAATGGGGCGCGTACCCCTCCCTGCGCATCATCGTCGTCTGGCTGGGTCGTCCTGGCGGGTTGGCTGCGGATGGACGGGGGCTCCCGGGCCGGATCTGTGATGGGCCCGACCCTGAACATGTACCCCCTGGCCATCCTTCGGGGGCTTCCCGACAGTCTTATGGCATTCCGGGACGGGACGGTCGGTCAAGGGTCGCCGAAGGC
>NZ_JBHYVA010001167.1:0-1008 GCF_042750055.1 Streptomyces sp. NPDC059456 | reverse complement strand
ACACCCGGGCCAGCTCGTCCAGGTCCAGGTAGTCCATCAGGTGCATGCCCAGGGCGTGCAGCGCGAGGACGTGCACGGGGAAGGGGACGCCGGGCACCGGGCTCGGGGCCGTGTCGTTGTTGCCGTCCGAGCCGAGGACGGCGACCTGCCGTTCGGCCAGCAGCCGCATGCACGCCGGATGCAGGCCCGCCCGGGCGTGCGCCGCGTCCCACGCGCCGGTCTCCCGGCGCCGGCGGCGGTGTCCGACCCGCACGAGCACGATGTCGCCCGGCCCGATCCGGACGCCCTGGGCCTCCTCGGCCGCCGTGAGGTCGTCGGCGCTCACGAAGTCACCGGGTTCGAGCCAGGGGACCCCGCGCAGCAGCGGGACGTCCAGCAGGACCCCGGAGCCGACGATCCCGTCGCGCACCAGGTCGAGGGTGATCCCGCGGGCGCCGCCCGCCGCCAGGCGGCTCTCCGGGATGCCGCCGTGGAGCTCGCCGTCGAACACGACGTGGCACAGCGCGTCGAGATGGCTGTGGGCGTCGCCGTGCACGTTCATCGCGAACCGGTCGAGGGCGAAGTGCACCCCCGGGGTCCCGGTCTCCGGCCTGGTCGGCGCGGTCAGCCGGTAGACGGCGGGCTGCGGGTCGTCCGGCCCCGGCTGCGTCTCGATGGGAGCGGCCAGCGACACGGTCCGCCCGTGGCGCACCCCGGCCGCGGCCGCGGCCACGCGCTCGGGGGTCAGGTGCACCAGGGTCCCGCGCCGGCGCTCCGGGCCGGTGGGTGCCCGCCGGCACAGCTCGGCGTGCAGGGAACGGAAGGCCGTCTCCGTCATGAACGGCGGAGCCGTCGGGCGGGGCGTCGGGGCGTCGTCCGTCACGCGGGTCCTCCCGGTCTGCCGAAGGCCCCGCCTCCACTGTCCGTCGCCGGCGCGTCCCGCGCATCCCGGCGGCCGCGCCCTCCCCCGCCGCTCACACCGGCGGTGGCGGCGCCGGACGGTCCCCGGCGGGACCGCCCCCGGGGTCC
>NZ_JBHYVA010001166.1:0-1022 GCF_042750055.1 Streptomyces sp. NPDC059456 | reverse complement strand
CCGCGCCCCCCCCCCCCGCCCCCCCCCCCCCCCCCCCCCCCCGCCGACACCCCCCCCCCCCGCCCCCCCGGCGAGTCCGCCAGCCGGGAGAACCCGGCGAAGGAGACCCGGCGGGCCGCCTCGGAGATGATCCGCACGGGCCAGCCGGAGATGTTGAAGGCGAGCACGTAGAAGCCGAGGGCGAGCTGGTCGAGGGCGGAACCGACCACCATGGTGTCCACGTTGACGACGCCGAGGGCCAGCATGCTGGCCCCGGCGAGGGGAAGCCCGAACCGCAGCAGCTCCCGGGCCTGTTCCCGGTCCCAGCCGAACCGCAGCGTGCCGGGCGCGGCGAGGCAGCACCCGGCGAGGGCGGCCGCGTTGCCGGCGACCGAGCCCCAGGCGAAGCTCATCGCCCCCCACCCCTCGACGGCCAGCAGCAGGGTCACGCCCGTGCTGAGGAGGAAGTTGACGGCGTCGATGGCCATCCGCCGGCCCTGGGCGAACTCCCGGGTGAGGAACCCGGCGGGCACCTGCGACAGGCCGTCGAGGACCACGCACACGCACATCACCCGCAGGATGCCGGAGGCCTCGGGCGAGCCCAGCACGCGGGCGACCGCCGGGGCCGCCGCGAACAGGACGGCGTACAGCAGGCAGCTGGAGGTGACGCTGAGGGTGAGCACCGTCGGGGCGAAGCGGCGCGGGTCGCCCTCCCAGCGCACGATGGCGAGGGAGACGCCGAGCTCGTTCGCGGAGAGCAGCACCAGCAGGACGGTCTGGGCGATCCCGTACACGCCCCAGGCCTCGGGGCCGAGGAAGAAGCGGGCCAGGACGATGCCGGTGACGAAGTTGCCGAGGCGCATCACCACGGTGTTGACCAGGCTCCACCGGGCGGCGGAGCCGACCTTGCGCCCCAGCGACGGCGCCGCGGGCGGCGCCTGCACACCGGTGCCGGTGCAGGTGCCGGCACCGGTTTCGGTCCCCGGGCCGGTCACCGTGTTCCGGCGGAGGCTCGGGCGGTACGGGCACCGCTCTCCGCGGGG
>NZ_JBHYVA010001165.1:0-1024 GCF_042750055.1 Streptomyces sp. NPDC059456 | reverse complement strand
GGGGCCCCCGAGGCGGCGCCCCCCCCCCCCCCCGCGGGGCGGGGGGGGGGCCGGGCGGCCCGCACGCCCCCCGCCCCCCGCCGGGGCGGGCGGGTCCGGCCCTCGTCGTGCCGCCGAGGGCGCAGGCCGCCGCGCCGGGCGGCGTCAGCGGAACCGGTGCAGGTTCTCCCCGAGGAAGGCCTCCAGGGTGCGCGGGGCGCGCCCGACCAGGCGGCGGAACGTGTCGTCCGGCGCCTCCTCGCGGGCCAGCGCCAGCTGCTGGATCTCGACCACGTGCGAGGCCAGCCACGGCGGCATCCCGGCGCGGCCGGTCAGGTGGGCGTGCAGTCCGGCCGGACCGAGGTCCAGGCAGCGGATCGGCCTGCCGAGCAGCTCGCCCAGCAGCGCGGTGAGTTCCGGGTGGCTGTAGGCCCGACCGCCGGTGAGGGGGTACGTGCCGCCGGCCGTCTCGGGGCGGGTGAGGACCGCGGCCGCGGCGTCCCCGATGTCGCGGGCGTCCACGTAGTTGCACCGCGCCCGGCCCATCGCCCCGTGCACCACTCCGGCGGTGGCGATGCCGGGCGCCAGGAGCAGCAGCTTCTGCATGAAGGCGTACGGCCGCAGCACGGTGGCGGTGACGCCCGAGGACCGCAGCCGCTCCTCGATCAGGTGGTGCCCGCGGGAGACCGCGACGGGGGAGTCCGGTTCGGCGGCGGGCGCGGAGACCTTGACGATGTGCCCCACACCGCAGTCGACGGCCGCCTCGATCGCGTTCAGCTCGTACCGGACCTGGTGCGGGCCGTTGGCCATGGTGAGGAAGAGCTGGTGCGCGCCGCGGAAGGCCGCCCGCAGGGAGTCCGGGTCGGCGGCGTCGGCCGGCAGGAGCACGGTCCGGGCGAGCGTGTGCGCGTCCAGTGCGCCGGCCAGACGGCCGGGATCGCGGCTCAGGGAGCGGGTCGGTGCGCCGAGTGCGGCGAGGCTGCGCAGGGTGGCGCCGCCGGGGGGGCCCCCCGCGCCCCGGCAGTCGTACCCGGCGTCCCGTCGA
>NZ_JBHYVA010001164.1:0-1034 GCF_042750055.1 Streptomyces sp. NPDC059456 | reverse complement strand
GCACGCTCGCCACCCCGGGGGGCAACCACCCGCCGGGCGGGGGTCCGTGTCGCGGGGTATCGGTACCGCGGGCGGGGGCGGGGTGGTCGGCCCGGGCCACGCGCCGCACCCGACCGGCCCTCCCGCCCCTCCCCCGCCCCCGTACCGGTCCAGCCGGATTCGCGGGGGCCCGGCGGGGCCGGGCCCGGCGGCCGTCGGTGCGGCGGGGCCCCGGTCAGCCGGCGGAGCCACCGCTGCACTCACCCGCGTCCAGCGCCAGCCGGTACCCCCGCTTCACCACCGTCTGGATCAGGTTCGGCACCCCCAGCGCCCCCCGCAGCCGCGCCATCGCCGTCTCCACGGCATGCTCGTCCCGGCCCGCCCCCGGCAGCACCCCCAGCAGGTCCGGCCGCGCCACCACCCACCCCGGCCTGCGCGCCAGCGCCCGCAGCAGGGCCATCCCGGCCGGCGGCACCGTCCGCAGCTCCTCGTCCACGAGCACCGCGTGCCCCCGGATCTCCACCCGGTGCCCCGCGACCGGCAGCACCCGCGCCCGGCCCGGCAGCTCCTGGCACAGCAGCTGTACCAGCGGCCCCAGCCGGAACCGCTCGGGCTGCACGGTGTCGACCCCGGCCGCCTGCAGCGGCAGCGCCGTCACGGGCCCCACGCACGCCGACAGCACGTCCCCCCGCAGCCCGTCGAGCACCGCCTCCCGCATCCCGCGCTGCTCAGCCCGGGACAGCAGCGAGGCCGCCGCGGGGGCGGAGGTGAAGCTCACGGCGTCGACCGCGCCGACGGCCACCGCGTCCAGCAGCCGGTCCAGGGGTGCGAGGTCCTCCGGGGCCATCCACCGGTACACCGGGACGACGACCACCTCGGCGCCGCCGGCCCGCAGCGCCTCGACGAACCCGGGCAGGGGTTCCCCGTGCAGCTGGAGGGCGATGCGCCGCCCGGCGACCCCGCCCGCGAGCATCCGGTCGAGCACTTCGGCGAGGGATTCCGATTCCGGGGACCAGGTCTCCACGAGCCCGGCGGCCCGCACGGCGCCCTTCACC
>NZ_JBHYVA010001163.1:0-1053 GCF_042750055.1 Streptomyces sp. NPDC059456 | reverse complement strand
CCCCCGACCCGTTGGCCGGCTTCGCCGACGCCCTGGACGGGCTGGAATCGGAGCTGCTCGCCGAGCAGATCCGCTATCTGCCCCGCACGCCGCAGGCCGCCGCGGCCAGGGCGTCCTTGACCTCCTGCGCCACGCGGGCCGCGTCCTCGGGGTTGTTCACCACGTCCGTGTGGCTCATGTCGACGACGAGGACCTCGCTGGCCGAGTAGTGCTTGTGGACCCAGTCGTCGTAGCCGGACCACAGCGTCCGGTAGTACTCGACGAGGCTGTCGTCCTGCTCGAAGTCGCGGCCCCGCAGTCCGATGCGGTGCAGCACCGTCTCGAAGTCGGCCTTGAGGTAGACCATGAGGTCGGGCGCCTTGCGGTACGGCAGGCCGTCGATCTCGCGCATCATCTCGTCGAGCAGCCCCTCGTACACCTGCATCTCGAGGGAGCTGATCCGGCCGAGCTCGTGATTGACCTTGGCGAAGTACCAGTCCTCGTATATGGACCGGTCGAGGACGTTGTCCCCCTGCTTGTAGGCCTCCTTGATCGCGGCGAACCGGGTCTGGAGGAAGTAGAGCTGGAGCAGGAAGGGGTAGCGCTTCGCCTGGATCTCTTCGGGGCTCGCCGTGTAGAAGAGCGGCAGGATCGGGTTGTCGTCCACGCTCTCGTAGAAGACCTCGCTGCCGAGCTCCTTGGCCAGAAGCTCGGCCACGCTCGTCTTGCCGATTCCGATCATGCCTCCGACGCAGATCACTGGCATACCTCACTTCTCCCTGGGGGTCTTCTGTTCGCGGGCGGGGAGGGCAGGGCGCCCCGCACCACTGAGACGCACGCCGGAAGTCACTCGATTCCCCAAGATCTTCATGATCGGCGTCATGTGGGCCCCGTCCGTCCTCGACCGGCCGGACCGACCGTTGCGCAGGTGCCGTGTACGGCGACGAGGGCCACCGCCCCGCGGGCCGCCTTGAATGATAAATGACGATTCGCCGCACACCGGCCACGGCGCCGGCGCCCACCACGCCCGGCCCTCCGCCGCCGCCCGCACCCCCTGGCCGTGGTGGCCGGCGG
>NZ_JBHYVA010001162.1:0-1054 GCF_042750055.1 Streptomyces sp. NPDC059456 | reverse complement strand
GTATACCGGCATGCGTCCTTCGGAGTATACCGAGCTTCTGGCTAGTTCGTGCCTTATTTTCGATGGTTCGTACTGGGTTTTGAGAAGCAATGTCAGCAAGCATGAAGACAACCTTGTAGAACTTTTCGACGACTTCTGGTTGGCTATTCCGATAGTTCGAGATGCTGTGCGTGTTGCACAACTGCTTGCCAAATATAAGAATAATGATTTTATCTTCTCGAACGTCGATACGGTGCTCTTTGGTATGCTGGGTCAGCCGCTGAGTAGTGTGGGAACCAAGGCTACACTCGATAAATTTTTCGAAAGAGTTCTGACTGCTGAGCAGTTTTCAGATCTTGAATTCAATGCTTACATGATGCGGCACACGCTAGCCTATCAGCTCTATCGTGCTGATGTGGGCCTGCCTTTCATCTCTCACCAGCTGAAGCACTTTGGCGAAATCGTAGGGGTTGGCCATTCCGAGCGGGGCTTCAGTAAGACGACTCTGGGGTACGGTGAAATCGCTGAAATGCTGACGAAAAGTGGCGGTAGGGGCGTAAGCGGCAAGTCCTTACGCCATGTCGCCGAGGTTGAGAGCATCAAGCAGCGATTCGATCCTGATGGGAGTTATGCCGGTGTGAACGCTGCAGCGCACAAGGAGCGTTTGCAGAAGGTCTTCAAAGGTTACATGGCATCCGGACACACCAAGGACGATATCTTCGAGGCCATGGCTGATCAGCACATTGCTGTCATCAGCGTGGGCCAGGGCTTCTGCTATGGCGGTGGGCCCATGGAGTTCGATGAATCGATCCCCTGCATCGGTGGGCTTCGCTGCAACCCGAACCGTTGCGAAAATGCTGTCGTCAGCAAGGCCAACGCCCCTGCCTGGCGAGATGTGTACTATCAAAACAAGAAGCTGCTGGGGAACCCTGAGTACGCCCATCTGCATGCCCAAAGCAAAGCTGCAATGGAAGAGGCCTACGGGGTGCTTGAGCTGCTGGGAGAGGAACTCTGATGACGGACTCCCACGCTTTCGATCAGAAAAACAAAGAAGATTTTGATCGTTATTCTGAGC
>NZ_JBHYVA010001161.1:0-1054 GCF_042750055.1 Streptomyces sp. NPDC059456 | reverse complement strand
CCTTCTCCATCGCCAACGACGTCGCGAAGTACTTCGCGATCATCCCGGCCATGTTCGCCGTCGTCTACCCGGGCCTCGACAAGCTCAACATCATGGGCCTGCACTCGCCGAACTCGGCGATCCTGTCCGCCGTCATCTTCAACGCGCTGATCATCATCGCGCTCGTCCCGCTCGCCCTCAAGGGCGTCCGGTACAAGCCGACCAGCGCCGACAGGATGCTCCGCCGCAACCTCGGGATCTACGGACTCGGCGGCCTGATCGCCCCGTTCATCGGCATCAAGATCATCGACATGCTCATCACCCTCATCCCGGGAATCGGCTGACCTCCATGAACAACTCCGTAAGCAACACAGCACGGTTGATCGGGGCGGGTCTGCGGGCCCTGCTGGTCCTCACGGTCGTCTGCGGCGTGCTCTACCCGCTGGCCGTCACCGGAATCGCCCAGGCCCTGTTCAACGACGAGGCCAACGGCTCCGAGATCAAGGACAAGAGCGGCCGGGTCGTCGGCTCCTCCCTCATCGGCCAGACGTACAACCTGCCCAAGCAGAACCCCGACGACCCGGAAGAGGCGGCCAAGCCGGACCTCAAGTGGTTCCAGCCGCGCCCCTCCAACGGCCTCGGCTCCAACAGCATCAACACCCAGTACTCCCTGGTCCTCTCCGGCGCCACCAACAAGGCCGGCGACAACCCGGACCTGGTCAAGACGGTCGAGGACGCCAAGGCCGCGGTCGTCGCGGACAACACGACGGCCTCGTACACGGTGAAGCCGCAGGACGTCCCGGCCGACGCCGTCACCTCGTCCGGCTCCGGCCTGGACCCGCACATCTCCCCGGAGTACGCCCGGATCCAGGTCCACCGGGTCGCCGAGCGGAACCACCTCGACGTCGGGCAGGTCGACAGGCTCGTCGCCGGCCACACCAGCGGCCGCACCCTCGGCTTCATGGGCGAGCCCCGCGTCAACGTCCTGGAGCTCAACACCGCCCTCGAGGCGCTGACCAAGAGCTGATGGCGTGCTTCCCGCGGACGGGGAACCGGTGGGGCGCACAGGCTCCTG
>NZ_JBHYVA010001160.1:0-1073 GCF_042750055.1 Streptomyces sp. NPDC059456 | reverse complement strand
GCGGGGGGGGGGGCGGGGGGGCGGTGCCGGGGGTGGGCGGTCTTTTTTGGCGGGGGGGGCGCGGGGGCGGGCGGGGCCGCCCCCCCCCGCGCCGCCCCCCCCCGCCCCCCCATTCCGGCTTCCGAGAGCAAATGGCGCATCCTTGACAGGAATCCCCCCGAGAGAGGCGCTTCCAGGATGACTGCACCCATGTCACCTCACGGACCGGGTTTTGCGACCGTACGGGGTCGCGGCTACCGCGTGGACGAGGTCGACCGGTATCTGGCCCGGCTCTCCGGCAGCCGGGACGAGGCGTGGGAGCGGGTGGCGCGGCTGACCGTGCTGGCGAAGCGGATGGAGGCGGAGGCGGGCCGGCTGCGCGAGGCGGTGGCGGCGCTGGCCCCGCAGACGTACGACGAGCTGAGCGAGCGGGCCCGGCGGATCCTGCTGCTGGTGGAGGAGGAGGCGGACAGCGTGCGCCGGGAGGCGCGGGCGGACGCGGTGGACGTGATGGGCGCGGCGGAGGCGTACGCGGACCGGGTGGCGGAGCTGGCCCGGCAGGACGCGGAGGCGGTGCGCGAGCAGACGGAGGTCCGGGCGCGGCAGGGGTTGCTGCGGGCGGAGCGGGAGGCCGACGCGATCCGGTCGGACGCCAGGGACGATGCGGGGGAGTGGCGTGCGCAGGCGCAGGCGGCGCTGACGGAGATGCGGCGCCGGTCGGACGCGCTGCTGGCGGACCGCGAGCAGGAGCACGTGGAGCGGTGGGACGCGGCGCAGCGGGAACTTGCGGCCCTGGAGGCCGATCTGGAGGCCCGGCACGCGGAGCTGGAGCGGTTCGCGGAGGCCCGGCTGGCGGAGGCGCGGCGCGGTTTTGCGGAGGCGGAGGAGACGGCGCGGCACGGGCAGGAGGACGCGGAGGCGCGGGCCGCGGAGCTGCTGGCGGAGGCCGGGGTGCAGGAGGAGCGCACGGGCCGTGAGACGGACCGGATCCTGCGGGAGCACGCGGAGGCGCAGGAGGAGATGCGGGCGCACATGAACCATGTCCGCTCCAGCCTGGCGGCGTTGACGGGCCGGGCCCCGGCGGAGGGCTGACC
>NZ_JBHYVA010001159.1:0-1094 GCF_042750055.1 Streptomyces sp. NPDC059456 | reverse complement strand
CTACCTCACCCCCTCGGCCGTCTCCCAGCAGCTCGCGGCGCTGGAACAGGAGACCGGCCACGCACTGCTGACCCGCAGCGGCCGCGGCGTACGGCTCACCGCGGCCGGCGAGATCCTGCTCGGGCACGCCCACGAGGTCCTCGCCCAGCTGGAGCGCGCCGAAGCCGAGCTCGCGGCGTACGCGGGAGGCGCGGCGGGCGAGGTCACCGTGGCCGCCTTCGCGACCGGCATCACCGAGGTCCTCGCCCCCGCGATCGCCCGCCTGGCCCGCGAACACCCGGGCATCCGCCTGCGCGTCCGGGACGCCGAAGGCGACCAGAGCCTGCCGCTGCTGCTCGACGGCGAAGCCGACCTCGCGCTCGCGGTCGAGTACCGCGGCGCCCCCGGCGCCGACGACGGCCGGCTGTCGGTGCTCCCGCTGTACGCGGAGCCCTTCGACGCGGTGCTGCCCTCCGGCCACCCGCTGTCCGACCTCCCGGAGGTCCCGCTGGCGGACCTCTCCGACGCGGACTGGGTGGGGCAGTATCCCGGGAACCCGTGCCACGACGTGACGCTGCTGGCCTGCGAACTGGCGGGCTTCCAGCCCCGGTTCGTGCACTCGTCCGACGATTTCCGGGCGGTGACGGCCCTGGTGGGAGCCGGGGCGGGCGTGGCGCTGGTCCCGCGCTCGGCGCTGCGGGGCATGGACCTCAAGGAGGTCCAGGTGCGCCCGGTGTCCGGAGCGGCCCCCACCCGCAGGGTCTTCGCGGCAACCCGCCGCGGCGCGGAAGCCCACCCCCTGATCGCCCCGATCCTCACGGCACTGACCAAGGAATCACACCGCCTCCCGACAACCGGCTGAACCCAGACGGGGCGCGGCCTTGGTTGGGCGGGGCGGTGTGGTGTCGGCGGGGCGGGAGGTTGGGGTCGGGGCCCGAGCGGGGCGGCGTCGGCGGGTTGGGCGGGGGCGCGGGTCTGGCGTGCGCACGCGGGGCCGGAGCGCGGAGCGCGGAGCGGGATACGGGGGGCGGGGTCCGGGTACTCGGTGTCGGTGTGGGTTCGGGGGCGTCCCGCCAGTCCACTGTCCTTCCGTGCCGTGCCGGTCCCTCAAGGGC
>NZ_JBHYVA010001158.1:0-1099 GCF_042750055.1 Streptomyces sp. NPDC059456 | reverse complement strand
CTGCGCGCCCTCGAACGCACCCTGCTCGCCGCCCCCGGACGAACCGGCACCATCCCGAGGTCGTCGCCCCGCCGCCGGAACGCACGGCTCCACGCCCGACTCGTCGTCTCGGCCCTGCGCCGCGCGGAGGCCCGGCTGGACACCGACCGAGCCGCGGCCGTACGGGAGTTGTCGGATCTGGCGCTCACCGTCGCCGAGCATCACGCCGAAGGCCGCCACGCCGCGCTCCTCCCGGACGAGGAGCTGGCCGGGCTCGATCCCGCGGCCGACCGGATCGCGCTGCGCGAGACCCTGCACCTCGCGGGAGCGCTGCTCCTCGTCGGCGCCGTCGGATGGGCGGGGGCCTGGGCGGGTGGCCGCATCGGGGTCGAAGCACCCTGGACCCTCGTCCCGGCGGCGGTCGCCGCCGTCATCGTCTTCCCCCGCCTGCGCACGAACGGGCCGGACCTGCTGCTCTCGTTCCTCTCGCCGTAGCGCGGGACGTGGTTCAGAGGGTGACGAGGGTGATCTCGGTGGCCTTCACGCTGCACCACACCGGCGTGCCGTCGTCAATGCCCAGCTCGGCCGCCGCCTGAGGGGTGATCTCCGCGACCACATCGGCCACGGCCGCCGACGTGACCAGCACGCGCAGACGGCTGCCGGCCGCGGTGACCTCGCGCACGGTGCCCGGCCAGACGTTGCGGGGGCTGCCGGCCGGCTGCTCGCGGTGCAGGGCGACGGCCTCGGGGGCGACGATCGCCAGGGCCTCCGCTCCCTCCGCGGCAGGGTCCGCGACCATGACGGAGCCGCCCGCGGCGAGCTTGAGCCCGTCCACCGTGGTGGTGCCCTGCCAGGCGTTGCGGCCCAGCATCCGAGCCACCCAGGGGGAGCGCGGGTTGCGGGTGACCTCCGCCGGCGGGGCGTCCTGGAGGGCACGGCCGTGGGCCAGTACCAGGACCCGGTCGGCCAGGGAGACGGCCTCGACGGGGTCGTGGGTGACGATCAGGCAGACCCCGCCGAAGGAGGCGAGGTGGGTGCGCAGGGTGTGCCGTACGCGGGCGCGGGTCGTCTGGTCGAGGGCGGCCAGCGGTTCGTCCAGCAGGAGCAGCCGGGGCTGTGC
>NZ_JBHYVA010001157.1:0-1101 GCF_042750055.1 Streptomyces sp. NPDC059456 | reverse complement strand
GGGGCGGGGGGGGGCGGCGGGGGCGGCCCCGGGCGCCGGCCCGGCCCCCGCGCGCGGGCGCCGGCGCGGCCCCCGGGCCCGCCCACGGCTGCGGCGCGGGCAGTTGCGCCGCATCGGCGAGCGGCGCCGCGCCCAGCACCGCGGCCCGGTGCAGGCAGCGTGGAGCCAACAGGCAGGTGCAGTCGGCCTGTTCGGCCGAGGCGATCGCACCGGTCGGGCCCGGCCTGAGGGTGACGAGCGCGTCCTCGCCGAAGCGGACGCTCACGCTCCCGTCGTCGGCCCGGACGGCGCCCGCGGCACAGCCCTCGATGGCGGCGTCGAGCTTCTTGCGGAGTCGGGCGGTCAGGTTCTCGACGGCCTCGGCGAGGACCTCGGGTGCGACGGGCGGAAAGAGGTCGGTACTCAACGGGATTCTCCACGGAGGCGGTCGCCCACCCAGCGGGCGAGGGCGAGCGGACTGAGGGCGGCCACCGGCATGCCGGCCGCCACGAGCTGCCGGGCCACCGGGACCGAGTACCGGGGCGCCCCGGCGTCGTCGAGGGCGGCGCAGCCCATCAGGTGGGCCCCGGACGCGGCCAGCGCGCGGACTTCCCCGAGGAGTCCGCCGATCGGCGCGCCCTCCTCGAAGTCGCTGACCACGACGACGAGGGTGCGGCTGGGCACGGTGATCAGAGAGCGTGCGTGGGCGAGTCCCGCCGCGATGTGCGTACCGCCGCCGACGCGGACCTCCAGGAGCAGCGAGAGCGGGTCCTCGACCCGGTCGGTGAGGTCCACGACCTGGGTGGAGAAGGCCAGGAAGTGGGTGGACAGGGTCGGCACGCCGCCGAGGACGGCGGCGGTGAGCGCCGACCAGATGACCGAGGCCTCCATGGAGCCGGAGACGTCGACGACCAGGATCAGCCGCCAGTCGGCCTCGCGGCTCGCCCGGGTGCCGAACACGGGCCGTTCCGGGACGACGACCACCCGGCCGTCGTCGAGGCGGCGGGTGTGCGCGAGGTTGGCCCGCAGGGTGCGGGCCAGGTCGAGCCTGCCGCCGGGGCGGTGGGTGGGGCGCGGGGTGGCGAGTCCGGAGAGCGCCGGGCGCAGCGGGGTGGACAGCGC
>NZ_JBHYVA010001156.1:0-1107 GCF_042750055.1 Streptomyces sp. NPDC059456 | reverse complement strand
GGCGCGCTGGGGGGGGGGGTGGCGGGGCCCCGCCGGCCCGCGGGGCCCCCCCGGGGCGGGGGGGGCCCCCGGTACGAGGGTCTGCCGGTGCGGCGTGAGCCTTACAGGCCGAGCTCGACCTCGAACTCGCCCGCTTCGAGGATCGCCTTGACGGCCGACAGGTACCGGGCCGCGTCCGCGCCGTCCACCAGGCGGTGGTCGTAGGACAGGGTCAGGTACGTCATGTCGCGCACGCCGATGACGGTGCCCTCGGGGGTCTCGATGACCATCGGGCGCTTGACCGTGGCACCGATGCCCAGGATGGCGACCTGGTTCGGGGGCACGATGACGGTGTCGAACAGCGCACCGCGCGAACCGGTGTTGCTGATGGTGAAGGTCGCACCCGACAGCTCGTCCGGCGTGATCTTGTTGCCGCGGACCTTGGAGGCCAGGTCGGCGGTCGCCTTGGAGATGCCCGCCAGGTTGAGGTCACCGGCACCCTTGATGACCGGGGTCATCAGGCCCTTCTCGGAGTCCACGGCGATGCCGATGTTCTCCGAGTCGAAGTAGGTGATGGTGCCCTCGTCGTCGTTGATCCGGGCGTTGACGACCGCGTGGGCCTTCAGCGCCTGGGCGGCGGCCTTGACGAAGAACGGCATCGGCGAGAGCTTGACGCCCTCACGGGCCAGGAAGGACGCCTTGGCCTGCTCGCGCAGCTTCATGATCTTGGTGATGTCCACCTCGACCACGGAGCTGAGCTGAGCCTGCGAGTGCAGCGCCTTCATCATGTTGTCGCCGATGACCTTGCGCATACGGGTCATCTTGACGGTCTGACCGCGCAGCTCCGAGACCGCGGCGGCAGCCGGGGCCTTGGCGGCCGGGGCGGCGGCCGGAGCCGGGGCGGCAGCGGCGGCCTTGGCGGCCTCGGCGGCGGCCAGGACGTCCTGCTTGCGGATACGGCCACCGACGCCGGTGCCCGAGACCGAGGCCAGGTTGACGCCGGACTCCGAGGCGAGCTTGCGCACCAGCGGGGTCACGTACGCGCCCTCGTCACCGGCGGAGGCCGGGGCGGCGGGGGCGGCAACCGGAGCCGGGGCGGCGACCGGAGCCGGAGCAGCGGCCACGGGG
>NZ_JBHYVA010001155.1:0-1112 GCF_042750055.1 Streptomyces sp. NPDC059456 | reverse complement strand
GCTCAGGTACCGGACGACCTCGCCGACCGGGAAGATCTGGTCGGCGGTGTTGCCGTCCTGCCTGAGCTCGCCGTTGACCCACAGCTTCACGTCCAGGGCCTGCGGGTCCACGACCTCGTCGGCGGTGACCAGCCACGGGCCCAGCGGGGTGAACGTCTCGCAGTTCTTGCCCTTGTCCCAGGTGCCGCCGCGCTCGATCTGGAACTCGCGCTCCGACACGTCGTTGACCAGCGTGTACCCGCCCACGTGGGCCAGGCCCTCCGCGGCGGAGGACAGGTGGCGGGCGGTGCTGCCGATGACGACGCCGAGCTCGGCCTCCCAGTCGGTCTTCACGCTGCCGCGCGGGATCAGCACGGTGTCGTCCGGGCCGACCACGGTGTCCGCGGCCTTGAGGAACAGGATGGGCTCGGCGGGCGGCTCGGCGCCGATCTCGGCCGCGTGCCCGAAGTAGTTCAGCCCGATGCCCACGATCTTGCCGATCCGGCCGACCGGCGCACCGATCCGCAGGCCCTCCGCGTCCAGGGCCGGGAGCTCCCCGGACGCCGCCGCGTCCCGTACCCGGGACAGCACGGAGTCGTCGGCGAGCAGGGCGCCGTCCACATCCGTGATCAGGCCGGACAGGTCCCGCAGGGTCCCGTCCTGGTCGAGCAGCGCGGGGCGTTCCGCCCCGGCCGGTCCGACACGCAGCAGCTTCATGGGCATTCTCCCGTGGTCGTGGGTGGTCGGCCCAGGGGCGAGCCCGGGCCTGCCGATGGGTTGCGGCCATCGGAGAATTGGTTGATCCTCCAAGATGGCCGCCCAATCCGCAAGACCCTGTTCACAGACTGGAACGCTCGCGCCTCTCGGTCGCCCCCGCAGCCTCCCCCGCAGCCGCCTCCTTGCGGTGCTGGAGCCAGGCCCGTTCGGCCACGGACCACGCGGTGGTGGTGACCAGGTACAGCCCGGCGGCCAGCGGCACCACGGCCGCCGTGATCAGCGTCCCGAACGACAGCAGCGGCAGTACGCCGCCGATCTTGCGCAGGGTCTCCTGCTGCTCGGCGCTCAGCTCGGCGGGGACCGCGCCGGGCTTGCCCTTGGCGCGGGACACGGCCGGTACGGGAGCGGGCGGTCTC
>NZ_JBHYVA010001154.1:0-1141 GCF_042750055.1 Streptomyces sp. NPDC059456 | reverse complement strand
CTCGAAGACGGAGCGCAGCCGGCCGCGGACGTTGCGGAAGCGGGTGACGTCGGCGTCGGTGACGCGGCGGGCGGCCTGGACCCCGGCGCCGAAGAGGCCGCGGACGGCGTCCACCGAGGTCAGTGAATCCTTGTTGCGGGCCGGCTCCTCGGTGTTGACCAGGCGCACGGCGTAGTCCGAGTAATGGGCCAGTTCCACTTGTAGTCCTTACGGCTGCGGATTAATGTCTCGGCGTAACGGCTGAGACGTATTCGAGGGTATTACGGCTGGAGGATGGACGATGGCGCAGACCACGACCGACTGGCAGGCCTGGCAGGAGAGCTGGGACCGGCAGCAGGAGTGGTACATGCCCGACCGCGAGGAGCGGTTCCGGGTGATGCTGGACATGGTCGAGGCACTGGTGGGCCCCACCCCCCGGGTGCTCGACCTGGCGTGCGGTACGGGAAGTATTACGGACCGCGTCCTCAAGTGGTTCCCGGAATCCACCAGTACGGGCGTCGACCTCGACCCGGCGCTGTTGACCATCGCCCGGGGCCACTTCTCCGGCGACCGGCGCGTCACGTTCGTCACCGCCGACCTCAAGGACCCCGACTGGACCTCGGCGCTCCCGTACGACACGTACGACGCCGTCCTCACCGCCACCGCCCTGCACTGGCTGCACAGCCCGCAGCTCGGCGTGCTCTACGGGCAGCTCGCCCCGCTGGTGCGCCCGGGCGGGGTCTTCATGAACGCCGACCACATGCCCGACCCCGCGACCCCGGGGATCAACGCCGCCGAGCGCGCCCACCGGCACGCCGGGATGGACCGGGCCCGCGCGGCCGGCGCGCTGGACTGGGCCGACTGGTGGGCCCTCGCGGCCGCCGACCCGGTGCTCGCCGAGCCGACGAAGCGCCGGTTCGAGATCTACGGCGAGCACGCCGACGGGGACACCCCCGACGACGCCTGGCACGCCCGGACCCTGCGCGAGGCGGGGTTCGCGGAGGCCCGCACGGTCTGGCGCTCGCCCTCCGACGGGCTGGTCCTGGGCCTCAAGTAGCACCCTTGTAGGAAAGTGAGAACTTCGGAACGCGCACCGGAACGCGCGGAGGGGCGGGGGGGGGGTTGACTCGACCCCCCGCACACACCCCCCGATCGGGGAATA
>NZ_JBHYVA010001153.1:0-1155 GCF_042750055.1 Streptomyces sp. NPDC059456 | reverse complement strand
GGGGGGGCCCGGGAGGGCGGATCGGCCCGGCCGCGCCGCCGCAGCACGGGCTGCGGGAGGAGGCGTTCCAGGGGCCCCGCCCCGCGTTCCGGAGCGGTCAGCCAGCGCACGAACCGCTCGGCGTCCGCCGCGACCAGATCGCGGGTCAGCTGCTCCAGGGGCCGGGGCAGCCGGGCCGGCCCGTACCGCTCCAGCAGGGCCAGCACGCGCTCGGGGGCAGCGGGCAGGGCCGCAGCCACGCCCGGCGCCCGGCGGTGCCACCAGTTCTCGCGCAGGCCCTCCGGCAGTTCGGCGAGTTCGCCCGCCGCCAGGTCCAGTACGGGTCCGGGATGGCTGCGGCCCAGCCGCGCCCACCCGGTGACGGCGTGGGCCAGCTGCGGCAGCAGCCGGGAGACGAACTCCGGCCCGCAGGCCGGGAGCAGGACGGCCGCCTCGGCGTCGCCCCACTCCGCCCGCAGGACGCAGGCCAGGCGCTCCGCGAGCTCCGGGCGCGAACTGCGCAGCAGGGCCCGGGCCAGGTCCCGGCGGACCTCCGCGGAGGCGTCCTCGTACGCCGCCTCGATCGCCCCGTCCGGCACGGGAAGCGTGCGTACGGCCCGCAGGGCGCGGGAACGCACCACCGGGTCCGGGTCGGCCAGCCGCTGCGCCAGGTACTCCGTCTGCCGTGCCGCGAGCGCCGCCAGAGCGGCCAGCCGCCGCTCGTAACGGCCCCGGCCGTCCAGCTCGGACAGCACGCGGGACAGTTCGCCGGTGCCGGCGAGCTCGCGGGCGGTGGCGGTGAGCAGTTGCTCCCGGTCGGCGTGCGCAAGCGGGGCGAGGTCGGCGAGCAGGTGTTCGACAGGGCGATGCATGGGGCCAGTGTGCCGGTCGGGACCGGCCGGGCGACAACGGGTTCCCCGGCGCCCGCACCCACGGCGAACACCTGCCTCCGCCGCGGCCGCCTCCGGCGCGGGCCGGGTACGGCGCAGAGCGGGATACGGCGAGGGCCGGGGCGGCGCAGGGCCGGGTACGGCGAGGGCCGGGGCGGCGCAGGGCCGGGTGCGACGAGGGTTCTGTGCGGCGCAGAGCGGGATACGGCGAGGGCCGGGGCGGCGCAGAGCGGGATACGGCGAGGGCCGGGGCGGCGCAGGGCCGGGTGCGACGAGGGTTCTGTGC
>NZ_JBHYVA010001152.1:0-1162 GCF_042750055.1 Streptomyces sp. NPDC059456 | reverse complement strand
ATTTCCGGCAATTCTTGACGTTTAAGCTGAAAGAGACCACCATCTACGGCAGTCAAGGTCCCGCGCCGCAAGCCGACAAGCCCAAGGAGCGAACCCCATGCCCGCCCCTGCCCCGTCCTCCGCTTCCGAAACCGCCGCAGTCCCCCGTCCTCGCCGCGGCACCCAGGCCGCCGCCCGGATCGCGGACCTGCCGCGGATCGAGGAACCCAGAGAGGTGGCCCCCGCGGATGCGCGGGAGCTTTCAAGGGCGTTCTTCCGGCGGCTGCACGAACTGCCCGAAGGGACACCGGAACACCGGTACGTCCGCAACACGCTCATTGAGATGAACGCCTCACTCGTCCAGTACGCCGTCCGCCGGTTCCGCGGACGGGGTGACGCAGACGACATCGAGGACATCGTCCAGGTCGGCACGATCGGCCTGATCAAGGCGATCGACCGGTTCGACCCCACCCGCGAGAACGAGTTCGCGACCCTCGCCATGCCGTACATCACAGGTGAGATAAAGCGGCACTTCCGCGACACCTCCTGGGCGGTCCGCGTCCCGCGTCGGCTCCAGGAGCTGCGCATCGACATGGCAAAGGCGAAGGAGCACCTGACCACCACCCTCGACCGCTCGCCCACCGTCGCGGACCTCGCCGGACACCTCGGCCTCGCGGAGGAGGACGTCATAGAGGGTCTCGTCGCCGCCAACGGCCACACCAGCGGCTCCCTGGACGCCCCGCACACCGCGCACGCGGAGGGCGGCGACGCCTCGGCCGACGGCCACACCCTCGCCGACGTCATGGGCGAGGAGGAGCCGGCCCTGGAGCGCGTCGAGGACATCCAGACCCTCGCGCCGCTGCTCGAACAGCTCACCGACCGGGAACGCCGGATGCTGCGGATGCGCTTCGGACAGGAGCTCACCCAGGCCCAGATCGGCAGCGCCCTCGGCATCTCGCAGATGCAGGTCTCGCGGCTCCTGACCCGCCTCCTGGCCCACCTGCGCGCCTCCATGCTGGAGGACCCGGTCCCCGAGGAGCAGACACCCCGACCGGCGTGAGGTGGGTCACCCGGGCGTTTACCCCGGTGGGCCCCGGGCACTCGCGGGTACCGGAGCGGATACTAAAGCGGGGCGGCCCCCCGGGCGGCGTGGGGGGTGGGGGGTGGGGTACGGCTGCAGGGC
>NZ_JBHYVA010001151.1:0-1166 GCF_042750055.1 Streptomyces sp. NPDC059456 | reverse complement strand
GGCGGCCGGCGGCTGATCGGCGGGACGGACGGCCTCCGGGGCCGGCGCCGGAGCGGGGTGCTCCTCGAAGTGGCTGCCGTGCGGCGGTGCGGGGACCGGCCCCTGCCCGGCGACCGGGGCGGGGGCCGGCAGCGGCCGGGGCGCCTCCGCGACCGGGGCGGGGAGCGGTACGGGCGCCTCGTGGACCGGGGCGGGCAGGGTCACGGGGTGGCCGGTGACCGGAGGCGGCGCGGGCGTGTGCACCACGGGCGTCTGGTGGACCGGGGGCTTCGGCGCCGGGTGGGGGGCGGGCTTCGGGGCGGGCCGCGGGACGGGCTTCGGAGCCGGGTGCTCCGCCTGCGGCCCGGGCTTGGGGTGGGGCCGCGGCCGGGGCCGCTCGGGCGCCGGGGGCGCGTGGTGGGCCGGTGCGGGCGCCGGGAGGGCGTGCGCGTGGTCGTCGCACTCCTTCTCGTCCGGGCTTCCGTAGCCGCCCTGCCCGCCGGGCCTGGCGTGCCGGCCGGGGCCCGCATGGTCGCGGTGGTCGCGGTCGTCCTCCGCGCCGGGACCGCCGTAGCCGCCCTCGTGCCGGGGCTCCTCGTGCCGGGCCTCCTGGCGCGGTGCCGCGTGCCGCGGCGCCTGCGGGCGGGCCTCCTCGTGGCGCGGCTCCTCGTAGCGCTGCTCCGGTAGTGCGTGCCGGCCGCCCTCGCGCTCTTCGAGGTAGTGCCTGAAGGCCTCGGCGTGCTCGGGGCTGAGGTAGCGCTCGTAGTCCCGGTCGTCGTGGTGCGTGCCCGAACCGGTCGTGGTGGCGCAGGTGTTCCCGAACGAGGGGTTGAGCGCCGCCCCGCCGTCCACGCTGTTGCCGCACACGTTCGGCGAGACGGTGATCGGTACCGCGATGCTGTTGCCGGACAGCACCCCCGGCGAATGCGAGGCCTCGGCCGTCGCACCCGGGTGCGCGTAGGCCGCGCCGGTCGCGATCGACAGCAGGATTGAGGCGGCCGCCGCCGTGAGCACTCCCTTGCCCAGTACCTGTCGGCTGAGTACCTGTCGCATGGGTCCTTCCCTGTCTACCGGCTCCCGCCGGTGCTGAATCGAAGGTGGCCCCGGGGTGGCCCCCCCAGGCCACCCCGGGCCCCCCCCCGCGGGTTGCCCTGCCGGGCCAAGTGGCTAGGGCGGGGTTGTACCAC
>NZ_JBHYVA010001150.1:0-1173 GCF_042750055.1 Streptomyces sp. NPDC059456 | reverse complement strand
AATATTCGTCGGCAGCGTCATTTGTTTATAAGAGACTGGTTATCCGGGGAGGGCCGGACCGTCCGGTTCACCGACGACCCTGCCGCCGGGATCCCGCCCGCGGACCGGCCGTGGGACGGCCCGCGGGTGGTCTACCTCATGCACCCCTCCGATCCGATCGTCTGGTGGAGCCCGCGGCTGGCCCTCTCCGAACCCGACTGGATCCGCGAGCAGCCCGGCTCGGACGTGCTCGGCGCGATGGTCTGGATCCCGTTCGTGACGTTCTGGCAGGTCACCGCCGACCTGCCGTTCTCCGTCGGGGTACCGGACGGCCACGGCCACACGTACAAGGCCGCGTACGTCGACGCCTGGAACTCCGTCATGCGGCCCGCCGGACTCACCGCGCAGGACCTGGACCGGCTGAGGGAGATCGTCTCGCCGCAGGGCTGAGCCGTCAGCGCAGCACGAACCCGACGACGTAGCCGAACGCGTTGACGGCCCAGTGCAGGCCCATGGGGGCCAGCAGACTGCCGCTGCGGCGGCGCAGTTCGCAGAAGAGGACGCCCGCTGCCGCCGTGAACAGCACGGCCGCCACCACCGCCAGGGCGGCCCCGGTCGCGGACCGGCCGAAGACCGTGGTCAGGGCGGGCTTCGCGGTCGCCAGGTGCAACGACGGCAGCACGTGCCAGAGGCCGAACAGCAGACTCGACACGGCGGTCGCCCACACCGCTGCGCGCTCGCGCCGGACCAGACCGTAGAGCACCCCGCGGAAGGCGAACTCCTCCACGAGGACCGTGCCGACGGGGACCAGCACGAAGACGCGGAGCATCACCTCGTTCGCGTCCATCCCCGTGTACCGGCGGTCCTCGAACAGCGCCCTGGTGGCCGGCAGCAGGGCCCCGGCCAGGTAGACGACGCCGACCAGGCCGATCAGGACCAGCGCCCAACGGGCCCCGCGGGCCAGCGTGTCCGGCGCCAGGCCCGCGTCCGCGAGGGTGCCGCCCGCCAGGCGCAGCACCCCGAGCAGCACGCCGCCGACCACGACGGCGGTCACCACGCCCCACAGGCCCGACCAGCGGTGCAGGGCCGCGTTGGCGGCGACGAGGACCGCCACCGTGACTCCCACGGCCGGCCAGGTGCCCACCGAGTGGCCGCCGCGCCCCCCCGCGCCCCCCGGGGGGGGGGGGGGCCCCC
>NZ_JBHYVA010001149.1:0-1180 GCF_042750055.1 Streptomyces sp. NPDC059456 | reverse complement strand
CCCTGGGGCTACGGCCGCTCTCCCACGTCCACCCCGTTCACCTCCCTCGTTTCGAGCGCCCGGACTAACTCCTACTCTGGCGGCGCCGCGTACCCCACCACCAGACCCTCACGGCCCGCGCCCGTCCCCGCCGCGGCCGGATGCCGGTACCCCGAGAGGCCGTCCAGGGCCAGCCCCGCCGCCCCGGCCGCCGCCAGCGCCGCGGCCTCCGTCCCCGGCGGCAGCTCCAGCACCGCGTGCAGGCCGGCCGAGATGCCCGTCACCCGCAACTCCGGGGCGCGGGAGGCCAGTACGGAGACCAGCCGGTCGCGGCGGTCGCGGTAGCGGTGGCGCATGCGGCGGATGTGGCGGTCGTACGCGCCGCACTCGATGAAATCGGCCAGGGCCAGCTGGTCCAGGGCGCTCGCCCAGGACTCCCGCAGGCCCTTCGCCGCCAGGACCCGCTCGACCAGGTGGTCCGGCAGCACCAGCCAGCCCAGGCGGACCGCGGGGGAGAGCGACTTGCTCAGCGAGCCCGCGTACACGACGTGCCCGGGAGCCAGCCCCTGGACCGCGCCGACCGGCTTGCGGTCGTAGCGGAACTCGCCGTCGTAGTCGTCCTCCACGATCAGCGAGCCCGTCGTACGGGCCCACTCCACGGCGGCGGCCCGCCGCGCCGGAAGCAGCCGGGCGCCCGTCGGGAACTGGTGGGCCGGGGTCAGCAGCAGCGTGCGCGCCCGGTCCGGGAGCGCGTCCGTGCGGGCGCCGTCCTCGTCGACGCCCACGGGGTGCGGGCGGACCCCGGCGGCTTCGAGGATGCCGTGGTGGAAGGGGAGCCCGTACTCCTCCACCGCCCAGTCGCGGGGCCGCAGCGACGCGAGGAGGCGCAGGCCGTTCGCGAAGCCGGAGCACACCACGATGTTCCCCGGGTCGGTCCGCACGCCCCGGGCCCGGGAGAGGTACGCCGCCAGCGCCCTCCTCAGCTCCGGGCGGCCCCGGGGATCGCCGGGTCCGAAGGCCTCGGTGGGAGCCCCGGCCAGGGCCCGCCGGGCACTGGCGGACCAGGCGCCCCGCGGGAAGGACGCGGGATCGGGCTTGCCCTGGAGCAGGTCGTGGCGGGGAGCCCCCGGGGGGGGCGCCGCGGGGGGCCCCCCGGGGGGGGGGGGGGCGCCCCCCCCCCCGCCGCCGGGGGGGGCGGGCC
>NZ_JBHYVA010001148.1:0-1192 GCF_042750055.1 Streptomyces sp. NPDC059456 | reverse complement strand
GCGCCGGTCCCTCAAGGGCGCTCCTTCGTCGCGTCGCTACGCGATGTCGCTGCGCGCCACCCTTGACCGACCGCCCCGTCCCGGAAAGACAACAGACTGCCGGGAAGCCCCCGAAGGATGGCCAGGGGTACATGTTCCGATAAGCCCCCCTCAGAGATCCCGGCCGGGGGCCCCGTCCCTCCCGAGTTCCCGTCCCCGGACCACCCAGCCGGACGGAGATGATGCGCAGGGAGGGGTACGACTCCCATTCGGGGCCCACACAAACACTTTCCGGACCCCGGTCGGGTCAAGCCGCACCAGGCAGCGACCAGCACCCCATCCCCGCCCACGACGGCCCGAGGACGCGTCAGATCGCTACGCGCTTCTCATTCCCCGGCGTCGGACGGCCGTCCGGGGCTGGACACGACGACTCTCCCTTGATGGATGGGGGCCCGATCGCCGTCCTGGTTAGATGGCGGCATGGAACGTGTGCTTGGAATCGGCGGGTACTTCCTGCGGGCCGGCGACCCCGCAGCCCTGAACGCCTGGTATCGCGACTGCCTGGGGCTGGACGCCGACGAACACGGTCTGTGGCGCCAGGAGGCCGGGGCCACGGTGTTCGCGACGTTCGAGTCCGAGACCGACTACTTCGGGACCCGCACCCAACAGACCATGCTCAACTTCCGTGTCCGCGACCTGGACGCCATGCTCGCGCAACTGCGCGCGAAGGGAGCCGACGTGGCCGAAGAGACCCAGGACATGGAAGGCGTAGGCCGGTTCGGCTGGGTCACCGACCCCGAAGGCCATCGCATCGAACTCTGGCAGCCCGCCTGACCGCATCACACACCCACCGCCCATGGGCGGCTTCTGACCGGCCACGGACGGTCGTCGGACGCCAAGCCGGGAGGAGCGCGTAGCGATCTGACGCGTCCGCGGGCCCAGGGTTACTGGGATGGGCTTCTGGGCGTTGCCTGGTGCAGGTTGACCCGACCGGGGTCCGGAAGAGCCTTCCATGGGCCCCGGATGGGGGTCGTACCTCTCCCTGCGCACCATCACGGTCTGGCTGGCCGGTCCTGGTGAGCCGGGTGCGGAGGGACAGGGGCCACCGGCCCGGGTCTCTGATGGGCCCGCCCCTGAACATGTACCCCTGGCCATCCTTCGGGGGCTTCCCGACAGTCTGTTGTCTTTCCGGGACGGGTCGGTCGGTCAAGGG
>NZ_JBHYVA010001147.1:0-1195 GCF_042750055.1 Streptomyces sp. NPDC059456 | reverse complement strand
GGCCGCGGGGTGCCCCCCCCGCGCGGGACGGGCGGGGCGGGCGCGGGGGCGGGCGCGGTACCGGGGACCGGGGGCTGCGCCGGCGGCGGCACCCGCGGCGGCGCGGCGGGAACGGGCGGGGCCGCGGCCGGCGGCTGCGAGGCGTTCAGGAGCCGCCGCAGTTCGGCCTCCCGGCGGCCGGCCTCCGCGGCCAGGGCCGGCGGCACCGCGGCGCTCCAGCCGCCTTCCTCCGCAGCGCCGAGCCGTGCCCGTACCTCCTCTGCCGTCGGCCTCCGGCCGGGCTCCTTGGCCAGGCAGTCCCGGACCAGCGGAAGCAGAGATCCCGGCATGCCGTCGAGCAGGGGCTCGTCGTGCACGATCCGGTACAGGAGGGCCGGCAGGGAGAGTTCCTCGCCGCCGGCCAGGAAGGGACCGCGGCCCGTTGCCGCGTACACCAGGACCGCGGCGAGGGAGAACACGTCGGCGGGCGCCGCGGCCACGGCGCCGACGGCCTGCTCCGGCGCGAGGTAGCCGGGCGTGCCGATGACCGCACCCGTCCGGGTGTGGCGCGGGTCGCGCGCGGCGCGGGCGATCCCGAAATCGATGAGGAACGGCCGCTCCGCACCGAGCAGTACGTTCGCCGGCTTGATGTCGCGGTGGACGACGCCCGCGGCCCGTACGGTGACGAGCGCGGCCGACAGCTCCCCGGCCAGGCAGTGCAGGGCCGGTTCCGGCAGCGGCCCGTGCCCGCGCACCCAGTCGGCCAGCGACGGCGCGGCGATGTACTCCGTGGCCAGCCACTGGGGCAGCGCGCCCGGCGGGCTGAAGTCCACCACCGAGACCGTCCAGGCGCTGCGCACCCGGTCGTTGGTGCGTATCTCCCGGGTGAACCGCTCGGCGAAGTCCGGGTCCAGGCTCAGTTCCCGGTGCACGGTCTTCAGGGCGAGCGGCCGGCCGGAGGGGGTCCGGGCCAGGAACACCTCGCCCATCCCTCCCTCGCCGAGCCGTGCCAGCAGGCGGTACCCGCCGATCTCCGGCAGGTCACCGGGCCGCAAAGACTCCACCGGCTCCCCCGTCCCCCTGGCCGTGCACCGGCCCGCGGTGCGCGGGCCGTCCGGTGGGCCAACCTATCCGACGGGCTTCCCGGGGCGCCCGCCCCCCCCGGGGGCGGGGGGGGGGGGGGGCGCCCCCGGCGGCCCGCGCCGGGCGGCGGCGG
>NZ_JBHYVA010001146.1:0-1199 GCF_042750055.1 Streptomyces sp. NPDC059456 | reverse complement strand
GAGATACACGCACATATTACAGGTGGACGGCATGACGGAACTCAACACACATCCTGAACGGTGACGGGACGACCCCCCGAGCCTATGCCCGTGCGCCGGCGCGGCCGGACGTGCGGGCGGGTACCCGGGCGGGTGCGCGGCGGACGCCTGGCAGGCACACCGGGCGTACATGCCCGCCGGTACCCGGGCGGACACGCGGGCGGACGCCCGGCCGGTACCCGGGCGGACACGCGGGTACATGCCCGCCGGTACCCGGGCGGACACGCGGGCACATGCCCGGGCGGACACGCGGCGGGTACCCGGGCGCGCGGTCGGTCGCGGGGCGGACATCCCGGTGGGTGGCGGCGTTCATCGGACGTTGACCCGACGCTGATGCGGGGCGCGCACAGTCGTGCGCATGGACAGCGAACACGTCGCCCCCGCGGATCCGTACGGACCGGCGGCTGCCGGCCTCACCGCCACCCGGGTCGCCCACCGCGCGATCCTGGCCGACGGCGCGCGCCTCGCGGGGCTGCTCGCCGCTCTCGCCGCGGCCGCCGAGCCGGCCGAACCCGCTCGGGCGCAGGCCATCGCCGGCTACGTGCACCGCTACAACGACGCCGTGCGCGGCCACCACCGCGAGGACGAGGTCCTGTGGCCCCTCGTCCTGGACGCCGTGCCCGACGCGGCCGAGGCGGTGGCCGGCATCGTCCGCTTCGTCGACGACCTCGCGGCGCTCGACGCCCTCCAGGCCGACTGCGATGCGGCCGCGGCCCGCTTCGCCGCCGAACCCGGCCGTCATGCCGGGCGGCTGGCCGGGCTCCTGACCCGTCGGCGGGATCTGCTGGCGGCGCACATCGAAGCCGAGGAGGAGCACGTCTTCCCGGTCATCGCCGGCCGGGTGCCCGCAGCCGCCCGTGCCGCGGCACGGGCCCGGATGCGCGGCGTCGACCGCCCGGCGGACCCGGCGTGGGCCCGGGCCTGGCTGCTGAGCCACGCCACCGAGGCCGAGGCCCGGTGCCTGCTGCCGTCCGGCGCCGCGGACCGGGCCGCCCTGGAGCCGCAGCTGCGGGCGTACGCCGCCGAGGCCTCGGCGGTGTTCACGGGCTGACCGGCGCCGGGGCGCCCGCCCACTGCCGGGCGAGCGCGGCGAAGGCGCGGGCGGCGGCGCTCTCGTACGCGTTCTCGCGGCGCAGGAGGACCACGGTCCGCTCGGGGAG
>NZ_JBHYVA010001145.1:0-1216 GCF_042750055.1 Streptomyces sp. NPDC059456 | reverse complement strand
GCCCCGCGCACCCGCCGGGGCCCGGGCCCCGTCCCCGGGGGGGGGGCCCCCGGGCCCACCGGCGGGAACTAGCTCCAGCTGGCGTGCAGCGGCTTGCCCTCGGCGTAACCGGCGGCGGACTGGATGCCGACCACGGCCTTCTCCTCGAACTCCGCGAGGGAGCCCGCGCCCGCGTACGTGCAGGACGAGCGGACGCCCGCGATGATCGAGTCGATCAGGTCCTCGACGCCCGGGCGGGCCGGGTCCAGGAACATCCGCGAGGTGGAGATGCCCTCCTCGAAGAGGCCCGTGCGGGCCCGGTCGTACGCCGACTCCTCGGAGGTGCGGTTCTGCACGGCGCGCGCCGACGCCATGCCGAAGGACTCCTTGTAGAGGCGGCCGTCGGCCGCCTGCTGGAGGTCGCCCGGGGACTCGTACGTACCGGCGAACCAGGAGCCGATCATCACGTTGGACGCGCCGGCGGCCAGCGCCATCGCCACGTCGCGCGGGTGACGGACGCCGCCGTCGGCCCACACGTGCTTGCCGTACTTCTTGGCCTCGGCCGCGCACTCCAGCACCGCGGAGAACTGCGGGCGGCCCACGCCGGTCATCATGCGGGTGGTGCACATGGCGCCGGGGCCCACACCGACCTTGATGATGTCGGCGCCGGCCTCGATGAGGTCCTTGACGCCCTCGGCGGCGACGATGTTGCCCGCCACGATCGGGACCTGCGGGTCCAGGGCGCGGATGGCCTTGATCGCGTTGATCATCGACTCCTGGTGGCCGTGCGCCGTGTCGATGACGAGCGTGTCAACGCCCGCGTCGAGCAGCTGCTTGGCCTTGGCCACGAAGTCGCCGTTGATGCCGACGGCGGCCGCGATGCGCAGCTTGCCGTTCGCGTCGGTGGCCGGGGTGTAGAGCGTCGCGCGCAGCGCACCCTTGCGGGTGAGGATGCCGACGAGCCTGCCGTCCTTGTCGACGGCCGGGGCCAGCTTGCGGTGGCCGGCGTCGAGCTGGTTGAAGGCGTCGCGGGCGTCCATGTCGGCGTCGATGAGCAGGAGCTCCTTCGACATGACCTCGGAGAGCTGGGTGAAGCGGTCCACGCCGGTCAGGTCGTGGTCGGTGACGACGCCGACGGGGCGGCCGTGGGGGGGCGCGCACACGGGCGGCCCCCGGGGGCCGGGGGGGGGGCCGGGGGCGGCGGGGGGGGGGGGGTGTGGGTGGGCGCGCGAGGGTG
>NZ_JBHYVA010001144.1:0-1220 GCF_042750055.1 Streptomyces sp. NPDC059456 | reverse complement strand
GGGCGTCCGGGAGGGTGTCGAGGACGAGCGCAGCCGGGGCGCGACTGTACTCGCCGTCGTAGGCGAGCGGGGTGCCCGGCGGGATCTCGCCGATGCGCAGGCTGCGCAGCCGGGTGGCCGTGTGGACGGGGCTGCGGCTCAGCGGTCCCGCGAAGGCGGCGGCGAGCAGGCGGGGGCCGGGTCGGCCGCCGCCGTGCACGAGACGGAGGTCGAGCAGGCCCTCGCCGAGGCTGTCGCGGCGGCGGGGGGTGGGGCCGGTGCCGTGGTAGGTGCCGTTTCCCGCGAACAGCAGCCAGACGCTGCGGGGGCGCCCGGCCAGCCGGAGCCGTACGGGGCGCTCCGCGCGCAGGACCCGCCAGGCGGCCAGCAGAGCGGCGGGACCGCCGCCGATCCGGGGCCCCCAGCGCAGCCGGTGCCGCAGCAGCTCGGGGTAGGCGCCGATGCTGAAGGTGTTCAGGAAGTAGCCGGGGCGGCCGTCCTCGGGGCCGGGGGTGAAGCGGCCCACGCCGACGCGCACCGCGTGGCCGGCGGCGAGGGCGCGGCAGGTGTCCTCGGCTCCGGCGAGTCCGAGGTCCAGCGCGAAGTGGTTGAGCGTGCCGCCGGGGAACACGGCCAGCGGAATCCCGGCGCGCAGCGCGGCGGTGGCGGCGGCGTTGATCGTGCCGTCGCCGCCGCACACGCCGAGCACGGTGGACCGGGCGGCCGCGGCCGCCAGTTCCGCGGGCAGGTCCGGACCCTCGCACCGGACCACCTCGGCCTTGGGCAGCCGGGTGCGCAGGACGTCGAGCCCCGCGTCGGCGGCCGTGCCGGAGCCGGTGTTGACGACCACGGTGAGCCCGGACCCGTCCGGCAGCGCGGGCGCGTCGCCGGCCGTCCTCTCGGCTCCGGGCACGATCCGCGCCTCCTCCAGGCCGCGCGAGATGCGGCGTACGGCGAAGCCCGCGGCCACGCCCAGCGCCGCGCCCGCGACCACGTCGGAGGGGTAGTGGACCCCCGTGTAGACGCGGGAGAACGCCACCGACGCGGCGACCGGGGCCAGCGCGGCGCCCCAGCCGGGGGCGTGCAGCGCCAGCCCGGTGGCGAACGCGAACGCGGACGCCCTGCGCAAGGCCTACCACCTGTGCCCGCACACGGTGGACGGCGACGAGGAACACGAACTGCCCGGCCCCTACCTCACCAACGGCGAGCCGCTCTCCGTCGCCCTCGGCGGCAGCTCGTGC
>NZ_JBHYVA010001143.1:0-1220 GCF_042750055.1 Streptomyces sp. NPDC059456 | reverse complement strand
GGATGAGGCTGCCCGGGTTCAGGGCGTGCCGGGGGCGCGGTCCGTGGAGGACTGGAGGTCGGCGTCGAGCCGCGACAGGTCGGCGTCCAGTGCCGCCATCAGCTCTTCCATCTGCTGGAGCAGACCCTTCGGCGCGCCGCCCGGGGCGGCCGCCGCGGGCTCCTGACGTGCTTGGTCGTGCGCTGCCTGTCCGGTCTGTCCGGTGTGCTCGGGCACGGACTCGTGGGACATGGCGGCCTCCTCGGCCCTGGCCCCTCCGGGGCGGAAGGGGGCGGTGGACGCACCGGCGAGAGCCGCCGGCGCGCGGGCCGGGCGGTCCGGCTCCGTCCGGGCCAACGATCTCCGTCCGGGCCGGTCACTGGCCGGGCGCGGGGTGGCCCGTCCGGTTGACGCAGATTCACCCTGCCGGGGTGGGAGGGGCAGGATGGGAGTCATGGATCTCCGCATTTTCACCGAACCCCAGCAGGGCGCGAGCTACGACACCCTCCTGACCGTCGCCAAGGCCACCGAGGACCTGGGCTTCGACGCGTTCTTCCGGTCCGACCACTACCTGAAGATGGGCTCGGCGGACGGCCTGCCCGGCCCCACCGACGCCTGGATCACCCTCGCGGGCCTGGCCCGGGAGACGCGGCGGATCCGGCTCGGCACGCTGATGACGGCCGGCACCTTCCGGCTGCCCGGCGTGCTCGCCATCCAGGTCGCCCAGGTCGACCAGATGTCCGGCGGCCGCATCGAACTCGGGCTGGGTGCGGGCTGGTTCGAAGAGGAGCACAAGGCGTACGGCATCCCCTTCCCGGCGGAGCGGATGGCCCGGCTGGAAGAGCAGCTGGCCATCGTCACCGGCCTGTGGGCGACCGAGCCCGGCGCCACGTTCGACTACGCGGGCACCCACTACCAGGTGGAGAAGTCCCCGGCGCTGCCCAAGCCCGCCCAGGCCAAGGTGCCCGTGCTCATCGGCGGCCACGGCGCGAAGCGGACCCCGCGCCTGGCCGCCCGGTACGCGGACGAGTTCAACATGCCGTTCGCGTCGATCGCGGACAGCGCGCGGCAGTTCGGCCGGGTGCGCCGGGCCGCCGAGGAAGCCGGGCGGGGGTCGACGCCGTCAGCCGGCGCCAGAACCGGTCGAAGAGCAGTGCGCCGCGGCTGGCGCTGTCGGTCGTACGGTCCCAGCCCGCCAGCACCCCGCAGGCCGCCGTGACGTCCACCGCACTGCCGTCGCT
>NZ_JBHYVA010001142.1:0-1220 GCF_042750055.1 Streptomyces sp. NPDC059456 | reverse complement strand
GACGGGGACACACCCCGTCGGCCCGCCGCTTTGTCAGTGCCACCGGTTAGCCTGCACGCACCGGCTGTCGGAAGAGGGGGGTGGGTGTGGTGCGCGTACTCGGCGTGGACCCGGGGCTGACCCGGTGCGGTGTCGGCGTGGTCGAGGGCGTCGCCGGACGGCCCCTCACCATGATCGGCGTGGGAGTCGTACGGACCCCCGCGGACGCGGAGTTGGGGCACCGGCTCGTCGCGATCGAGGCGGGCATCGAGCAGTGGCTCGATGAACACCGGCCCGAAATCGTCGCCGTGGAACGGGTGTTCAGCCAGCACAACGTGAGCACGGTGATGGGCACCGCCCAGGCCAGTGCCGTTGCCATGCTCTGTGCCGCCCGCCGCGGGATACCGGTCGCCCTGCACACCCCCAGCGAGGTCAAGGCCGCCGTCACCGGCTCCGGCCGGGCCGACAAGGCGCAGGTCGGGGCCATGGTGACCCGGCTGCTGCGGCTCTCCGCCCCGCCCAAGCCGGCCGATGCCGCGGACGCCCTCGCCCTGGCCATCTGCCACATCTGGCGGGCCCCCGCCCAGAACCGCCTCCAGCAGGCGGTCGCCCTGCACGCCTCGAAAGGCCGCCCCTCATGATCGCCTTCGTCAGCGGCCCGGTCGCCGCGCTCGCCCCCACCCTGGCCGTGATCGAGGTCGGGGGAGTGGGCATGGCCGTGCAGTGCACGCCCACGACCATCGCGGGCCTGCGGATGGGGGAGACGGCCCGGCTGGCCACCTCCCTGGTCGTACGGGAGGACTCGCTGACGCTGTACGGCTTCGCCGACGACGACGAGCGGCAGGTCTTCGAACTGCTCCAGACCGCGAGCGGGGTCGGGCCGCGGCTGGCCCAGGCGATGCTCGGCGTGCACAGCCCGGACGCCCTGCGGCTGGCCGTCTCCACGGGCGACGAGAAGGCCCTGACGGCGGTGCCCGGCATCGGCAAGAAGGGTGCACAGAAGCTGTTGCTGGAGCTCAAGGACAAGCTGGGCGCTCCGCTGGGCGGGGCGCAGCGCGCCCCCGCGGCCACGGGGCCGGCCCCGTGGACCGAGCAGCTCGTCGCGGCGCTGATCGGGCTGGGCTACGCCGCCCGGGAGGCGGACGAGGCCGTCTCGGCGGTGACGCCGCAGGCGGAGGCGGCCATCGCGGCCGGTGGCAGCGCCCCGGTCCCGCAGCTGCTGCGCGCCGCCCTCCAGACCC
>NZ_JBHYVA010001141.1:0-1227 GCF_042750055.1 Streptomyces sp. NPDC059456 | reverse complement strand
AGCGGCTCGATCCGGTCCCACATCGCATCGGTGATCACTAATCGGACGGACACATCCGATCAACTGACCAACCGATCAAAGAGACACGCGCTAGGCCATTTCCTTCGGATCGCCTGGCTGACCGAATGAAGGTGGCGGCGAGGTAGATGGCGGCGGTCTTGTCGTAGCGAGTGGCGATACCGCGCCACTGCTTGAGCTTGTTGATGCAGCGTTCGAGGGTGTTCCGTTGTTTGTACGCTTCGCGGTCGAAGGCCGGTGGTCGGCCGCCCTTGCTGCCGAGTCGTCTGCGGTTGGCGATCTGGTCGGCGGGCTGCGGGATCACCGCCCGGATCTTGCGTTTCTGTAGGTGTTCGCGGATCGCCCGGGACGAATAGGCCTTGTCGGCCAGCACGGCAGCAGGGCGGGTTCGCGGCCTGCCGTTCGGTCTCGTGACCCGGATTGCGGTCATGATCTGTACGAACGCTGGTGCGTCACCGGCCTGGCCCGGGGTGAGGACGAAGGCCAGTGGCTGGCAGCGGCGGTCGGCGGCGAGGTGGATTTTGGTGGTCAGTCCGCCGCGGGACCGTCCGGGGGCATGGTCGGCCGGCTCGCCGGGCGGGGCCCTTTGGGGCGGGCCCCGGCGGCGTGCTGGTGGGCACGGACGGTCGTGGAGTCGACCGCGACGACCCAGTCCGGGTCGTCTTCGGCCTGCGTGAGCAGGGCCGTGAAGACCTCCTCCCAGGTGCCGTCGGCCGCCCGCATCTGAAGCCGGTTGTGGGCGCCCTTCCAGGACCCGAAGTGCCGGGGCAGGTCCATCCACGGCGTGCCGGTGCGGTACTTGAACGCGATCGCGTCGATCACCTGGCGGTGATCACGCCATTGCCCACCCCGCCGAGGCGTCCGGTCCGGCAGCAACGGCTCAATGCGGGCCCACTGGGCGTCAGCCAGCGGCACACATCAACCAACGATCAGATGATCTGAAGGAAACGACCCAGGGGTGGGAGCGGAGTAGACACTTCAACAGGCCGTAGGCCCTGACCCCATGAAACAGGGTTAGGGCCTACGGCGTATGCGGATGATGACAGACGCAGTCGGCTGGCGCTCCGCGTGGTCCGCAGGCCAGGAGTCGGCCATGACCACCCCCTACTGCCAGCCGCCCGTGGAGCGGGCTGGTCCTGGAGGCGGAGCCGGAAGGACCCGGGTGGGGGAGCGGAGCGGACCCGCCCCAACGGGCCGTAAGCCCCGACC
>NZ_JBHYVA010001140.1:0-1238 GCF_042750055.1 Streptomyces sp. NPDC059456 | reverse complement strand
CCGCCGGCGGCGGGCGGCCCGTACGCGAGGCCGCCTGCCGGCACTGGGGCAGGCGCGGTCTCCCCACCGATCCGGAGAACGTGGCCGCCGGGCCCGGCGGGCCCGCCCTGCTGCTGGCGCTGCTCGGCGCGTACGGGGGCGACGTGATGCTGCCCCGGCCGTGTCCCGCCTGGTGGACCCCGCAGGTCCGGCTGCTGGGACGGCGGGCCTACCACGTGCCGACCCCCGCCGAATGCGGCGGCATTCCGGACCCGTACGCCCTGCTGGAAACCGTACGGCGGGTGCGGGCCGAGGGCGGCGACCCGCGCATGCTGATCCTGTCGGTCGCCGACGACCCGACGGCGACCGTGCCGCCGCCCGAAATGCTGCGCGAGGCCTGCGAGGCGGCGGGGGACGCCGGGCTGTTCGTCGTCAGCGACGAGAGCTGGCGCGACACCGTCCACCGGCCGCACGACACCCTCGTGCTGAGCCCGGCCGAGATGCTGCCCGACCAGGCCGCGGTACTGCTCGACCTGTCCGGCGCGCTGCTGCCCGCCGGGTGGCCCGCCGCAGTGGTCCGCTTCCCCGGAACCCCGCGCGGCACCTGGCTGCGGGCCCGCACCCTCGACGTCCTCACCGCGACCGGCGCCACGGTCGCGGGCCCCGTCGCCGCGGCCGCCGCGCACGCGCTCGACGAGCCCGACGCCGTCGCCGGCCGCGCCTACGCCGCGGCCGCACTGCACGGGGTGGTCGCCGCCGCAGCACACCGGGAACTGCTCGCCGCCGGCGCGCTCGCCCGGCCGCCCCAGGCCGGCCGCCACGTGTACGCCGACCTGGGCCCGCTGCGCGCCGGCCTGGCCCGGCAGGGGGTCCGCGACGCGATGGAACTGGAGGACTACCTCGGCGGCCGGCTCGGCACCCCCACCCCCGGCGGACAGCGCTTCGCGGACGAACTGGGCGCGCTGCGGGTGCGCCTGTCCACCGGTCCGCTGCTCGGCGCCACCCCGCAGGAGCGGCTCGCCGCGCTGACCGTGCGCGACCCCCTCGTCCTCCCGCACGTACGACGCTCCCTGGACCTCCTCGGATCGGTCCTGGCCGGGCTGACCTGACCTGACCTCCTGACGGCAACCCGCAGTGCGGTGAACGGAGAGTTCCAGATGAGGGACCAGACGCAACCCCCCGACCTGGCGGCCCCCGGCCGGAGGCCGGCTCCGGCCCCGGAACCCGCCCGCCCCGACCGCGCCGCGCCGGCCCGCGAC
>NZ_JBHYVA010001139.1:735-1247 GCF_042750055.1 Streptomyces sp. NPDC059456 | reverse complement strand
ATGTAGAACCAAGCATTAAGAGAAACCTACTCAAACAGATAACACGCGGATGGAAGCAAGTATCATTAATTCTTTTTGCCCTCTCCCCACGTCTCGCAATAAATGGGACAGCCGCCTTTGAAGGGCAAGGTTTTGTTCTAGGAGGCAACTTTGGAAAAACCGAAGAGCAGAGGATAAAATCATTATTCCTATCAAACCCGAACAACATAGTAAATCTGTTCACTGACGATCTATTTTCGAACAAAATAGCTCCACTTCTCTACGACGCGCTAAGCTCAGAAAGTGACCCTCTTATCAAGCACGACTTGATGCTTTTGATAATATACGAGCGCCCAAAAGACTGGAAGAAGCATGTTGAAGAATATATTTACTCTTTACCAAAAAATTCATTCTATTTATTCAATACCGTTCTAGCTCTTCGAAAAACATACAAATTTGACTTTGCAACGGCAACTGAACTCAACGAAATAAGACTACTGTTAAAAACCGGATATGCCAAACACGAGTTCGGC
>NZ_JBHYVA010001139.1:0-725 GCF_042750055.1 Streptomyces sp. NPDC059456 | reverse complement strand
ACCAAGCCTTGTTCAAATGGGAAAAATTCCAAACACGGTCATACCGAAACGCGAATTTACAGATCAGTAGCTTTACTTTTATTTATTAATCATCCCTGATAGTTAAAAATTGTAGACTTAGCAACTCAACACCATTACCTAACATATAGCCATCTAGAATGGCTATATGTTGACTCCGCTTGCAATATCCTCAATATCTAACGCAAATCGGTAGCATACTCTCCGATTAGCTAGAGGCAATTCAACGTTCGATTTAATTTACTCGCCTTGGAAAACTCAGCCTGTCATAGTCGCGACCGCGAACAATACTTCTAGGTGATACCCTCTAATATTTAATCACGACACTCACTGCTATAGAACATCGACAAGCAAAAAATTACGCTGACAATCTCAGCGAACTGGACTTCCATATTTTTGGTGTTAAATGCAATGGCTACTGGAATCGTCATATACACCATATACATTTCCGCAACAAAGCGGAGAGTTATCTTATATCTTAAGCCAGAGCTTCCATAGACAGCTTATTATAAATCTGGTCTTCACAAATATAGGAGAGACGCTGCTCACGACACTCTCTTTAAAAAGTCATACTGAAAAAAGCGGAGACTTAAGCCTGAAAGAGATACCGGCAGGTATGCACATTGTAAAACGATAGCTGCTTTTCACCTCAAATCGGTTTTTGCGTTATTCCTAAGTTACGCGACGATGCGCTCGCACCGCAGGAT
>NZ_JBHYVA010001138.1:0-1255 GCF_042750055.1 Streptomyces sp. NPDC059456 | reverse complement strand
CCGGCCCGGCAGCCTGCGGCGACCCACGGCGGACGTCGGCCGGATCCGGGCCGTCCATGCCGGATAATGTCCTCATGCGGATCTCAGCCAGGGCGGACTACGCGGTACGTGCCGCACTGCAGCTTGCCGCGTCACAGGATGACGAGCCGGTGAAGGCCGAAGCCATCGCCGACGCCCAGGACATCCCGCACAAGTTCCTCGAAGGCATTCTGAACGACATGCGCCGGGGCGGTCTCGTGGTCAGCCAGCGCGGCGGCAACGGCGGCTACCGGCTGGCCAAGCCCGCCCGGTCCATCACCATCGCGGACGTCATCCGCGTCGTGGACGGGCCGCTCGTCTCGGTGCGCGGCGTCCGGCCGCCGGACCTGTCCTACACCGGCCCCGCCCAGTCGCTGCTCCCCCTGTGGATCGCGCTGCGGGCCAACGTGCGCGAGATCCTCGACGGTGTGACCCTCGCCGACGTCGCCTCCGCCGAGCTGCCCGCCGCCGTATCGGCACTGGCCGAAACCCCCGGGGCCTGGACCAACCCGTAACCCCCCGCCCACCTGCGGTTTCCCACATCGCGAGATGCGGACGTCCACCATGCGGTCACCCTCTTGGGCCGGATCTCGCGCTCTGCCAATATGCCTACCAACCAGGTGGGAAAACTAGGAATCCAGGGAGGTGGCCGTGCACGCACTGCATCACGCGGGCCGGACCCTGCCCCTGACCTCCCGCCGGCACATCGATCTGGTCCGTACGTCCAGCGCCATCTGTCAGCCCGGCTGAGGCCCTTCGCCGGGCCGGCTCCACCGGTGGCGCGCCACCGGCGCCGTCCCCGTGTTCTCACCGCCGTCGGCCGCGCGGATCCCGCGCCCGTCCCGTCTCACCGGCCGCCCGCTGTGGTGCGCAGGCCGGCGACGGACCTGTTCCACGTCCTCCCCCGGTGCGTCCCACACCCGCGCTCCGCAGTCCGCATGCCTCGATCCCGCCGGCAGCGGCCAGGGGTGGACGCCCTGCGCGGCGACGGCTCCACGTCGCCCGTCCCCACACCCCACTGCCACACCCGTCCGACAACCGTCCCGTTCCCGTGAAAGGACACCTCCGTGTCTGCCGCAAGACCGCTCACCACCCTGCGCGCCCTCGCCGTCACCGCGACGCTTCCCCTGCTGCTCTCCGCTTGCGGTTACGGCTCCCAGGCCGAGAAGACGGACGCGAAGACGTCCGCCTCCCCCGCCGCAGACACGAAGAAGCTCTCCGCCTCCGAGGTCCGCAT
>NZ_JBHYVA010001137.1:0-1261 GCF_042750055.1 Streptomyces sp. NPDC059456 | reverse complement strand
ATCTTTTATATCTCTCTCGGTCCCGGTGCCCCGACCTTCAACTCACCCCCCCCCGCGCGCGGGGCCGCCCGCGCGCGGGGGGGGTTTCCCCACAGCGGGGGGGGGCCCCCCCGCGGGGCCCCCCCCCCCGGGCCATCCGCCCGATCATCCGATCAGAGCAATCCGTCCCACATCTGCTCCAGCAGCACCGACCACCAGCTCTCCGGCGACGCGAGCGCCGCACTGTCGAGCCCCGCCAGATTCGTCTGGAAATCGACCGTCCAGCGCCCTGCCTGCTCCGGCGTCAGATGCTGCCGCAGCCGCCACATGTGACCCATCATCGCCAGCGACCGGGCGAACTGCGGCAGGCTCGAATTCACGAACTGCGGCGGCACCGGAGCACCGCCCGGACCGGCCTCCACCGGGACCGCCACTATGTGCGCCGTCCCGTACTGCACGCACAGCGCCTTGCCGAAGTCACTGCCCACCACCAGGTACGAACCCGCGTCGGACGCCGCCTGCACCTGCCGCTGCGCGGCCAGCTCCGCCAGCGTCGGCACCGGCTGGCCCGGCACCGCCTGCGCCCAGAAGAACGGCCCGAAGTCCGTCGGCAGACCCGCCCACACCAGCGTCTGCGCCACGATCTCCGGCACGCCCTGGCGGGACACCGCCCGCTGATCGAAACGGAACACGCCCTGCGGACCGAACGCCCCGGCCAGCTCCGCGCCGATGGCGTCCAGCGGAATCGCCGGCTGGAGCGGCACCGGCGCCAGCGGCGCCCGTACCGGCGCGGGGCGCGCCGGACCGTCCGCCACCTGGTGCAGCTCACCCTGATGGGTCAGCAGATGCCGCATGCCCTGCTGACGGCCCGCGTGGTCCTTGCCGTACGGGGCCACGCTCGTGATCCGGACCTGCGGCCAGGTCTCCCGGATCATCCGCGCGCAGTAACCGCCGGGCAGCTCGCACGACTCCAGCTCGGTGTGCAGCTCCAGCACCTGCTGCGGCGGCACGTTCATCGCCCGCAGCTCGTGCAGGATCTGCCACTCCGGGTGCGGGGTGCCCGGCGCGGAACGCCGGATGAGCTGCTGCTCGGAGCCGTCGGGCGCCCGGTAGCGGAGCACCGCCTGGTACCCCGGGCCGACCGTGGGCACGCCGGTGGGCGCCGGGGCCTGCGCCGCGGGACCGGCCTGCGGCTGCCCGGGCGGACCGGGAGGCGCGGGCGGCTGACCCGCACCCGGCGCACCGGGCGGACCGGGAGGCGCAGGCGGCTGACCGGTCACGG
>NZ_JBHYVA010001136.1:0-1274 GCF_042750055.1 Streptomyces sp. NPDC059456 | reverse complement strand
CCGGGACTGGGCGGTGGAGCGCCGCCAGTTCGGTTCGCCCATCGCCGACTTCCAGCTGGTGCAGGGCATGCTCGCGGACTGCGCGGTCGACATCGCCGTCAACCGCGCCTACACCCACCAGGTCGCCTGGGAAGCCGACCAGCCGCACACCGACCGCAAGACCCTCCACGCGAAGGCCTCGACGGCGAAGCTCGCGGCGAGCGAGGCCGCCGGCCGGGTCGTCGACCGGTGCGTGCAGATCTTCGGCGGCCGCGGCTACGACCGTTCCCACCCCGTCGAACGCCTCTACCGTGAGCTGCGCGTCGACCGCATCTGGGAGGGCACCTCCGAGATCCAGCGCCTGATCATCGCCAACGAGCTCGTCAAGCGCGGCACCCGCGCCCTCGCGCTGCCCGGCGCCTGACCCCGTACCGCACCCCGTACCGCACCCCGTACTTCACCCCCGTCCCACGATCCCAGAGGAGTGACATGGACTTCCGTCTCACCGCGCGTCAGGAGGAGCTCCGCAGCGCGGCGCGCGCACTGACCGAGTTCATCACCACCTACGAGCTCGACTGCGAGGAGAACAACGGACTTCCCCCGCACGCCCACGCCGAGATCCGCGACGCGGTCCTCGACAGCGGCCTGCAGGCCGTCAACATGCCGGCCGAGTGGGGCGGGGCCGGGCTCACCGTCCAGGAACAGGTCACCGTCCAGGCCGAGCTCGGACGGCTGACCGGCGCACTGTGGGACATGGTGTGGCGTCCGGCCAACGCGCTGTCCTTCTGCACGCCCGAGCAGCGCGAGCGCTACCTCGTCCCCGTCATCCGCGGGCAGCGGCGCGACTGTTACGCGGTGAGCGAGCCCGAGGCGGGCTCGGACCCGCAGAGCGTGCGCACCACCGCGACCCGTACCGACGGCGGCTGGGTGCTGAACGGCGAGAAGTGGTTCGTCACCGTCGGCGACCACGCGGACTTCATGATCGTGCTCGCCGTCGCGGGGGAGGAACGGGCCCCGACCCTGTTCCTCGTCGACAAGGACAGCCCGGGCGTCGAGATGACGCGGGTCCCGCGCTGGATGCACACGTTCGTCTACGAGCACCCCGAGTTCACCTTCACGGACGTGCACGTGCCCGAAGACGCCGTGCTCGGGGAGATCGGCAACGGCTACGACATCACGCGCTCCTGGTTCACCGAGGAACGGCTGATGATCGCCGCCCGGACCGTCGGGGCGGCCGAGCGGGCGCTGGAGCTGGCCCGGGACTGGGCGGTGGAGCGCCGCCAGTTCGGTTCGCC
>NZ_JBHYVA010001135.1:0-1276 GCF_042750055.1 Streptomyces sp. NPDC059456 | reverse complement strand
GCGCTGCCTTCCCGGCGCCCGCGTCCCTCGCCGGCCGCGCCCGCCCTCCCGCGCCGGCCCGCACCGCCGCGGACGACCTCGTACTCGACGCCGCCTGCCACGTACGGGCCGCCCGGGCCCTGGACGACCTGGCCTGGTCCCTGGCGCAGAGCCGTCCCTTCGCCGAGCTCGCGCTGGCCGCCGGCAACTGGCCGCACGGAGCCGAACCCGCCCTGCTGTTCGGATGCCTGCTGCACCTCGCGGACCGGATGGAGGGCGCGCAGTTCTGGTTCCAGTACGCGGCCGGAGCCGGCTCGCGGACCGCCGCGCGCCTCCTGCACCTCCACCACCTCGCCCGCGCCGAGGTGCGCACCGCCCGGCACTGGAAGGCGCTGGCCGGGGCACTGCCCCCGGACGAGGGCCTGCCGCTGCTGCCGGAGGTCCCGGAGAACCTGGAGGAAGCCATCGGAGCCTCGGTCATCTGGGCCTCACCGCCGATCAGCACCCAGGACCTCACCGCCCTCTCGGCGGTCCGGGGCCGCGCCGGGCGGCCCCCGTACCGGCTGCCCGCCCGGCTGCGACGGGCCGTGACGGCCCGGAGCTGGAGCGAGGACCAGGACCTGGGCGAGGTGTTCCTCCTCGGCCCGCAGGTGGCGGTCGCGGTGGCCCAGCACGCCCGGCTGGACCTGCTGCACCTGACGGACGAGGCGAACGCCTGGGCGCTCGAAGCGCTCAGGCAGCCGAAGCCGGTCCAGGCCGGCCGCGGCACGTTCCGCACCCGGCCGGCCCCCGTCGCGATGGAAGCCGTCCACCGGGCGCTGCGCGCCTTGGAGGTCGTGGGCCGGTACTCGGGCGGTGTGGGCCTCGCCCAGATCGCCCGCGAGACCCGGCTGCCGCAACTCGCGCTGGTCCGGGTGATGGAGCAGCTGGTACGCGCGAACCTGGCGGCTCCGGCCGGCCCCGGCGCGTACGTCGCCGGCCGGGCGCTCTTACTGACCGGGGCGACGTCCGGCTACGGGCGCGGACACCTGCGCGAAACCCTCGCGTGGGTGCGGGACGCGGTCGGCGCCGCCGTCTACGTGGCCCGTTACACCGACGGCGAGGTGTGCATCACCCAGTACGCCGACGGCCCGGCGACCCCGCTCGTGGACGAATGGGTCGACTTCCGGGCCGCCGCGCACGCCTCGGCCGTCGGCAAGGCCCTGCTGGCCCAGCTGGGGCCGGACGGCCGCAGGGACCACCTGTCCCGGCACCGGGCGGCGCGGTTCACCGCGCACACCATCACCCGCCGGGACGC
>NZ_JBHYVA010001134.1:0-1276 GCF_042750055.1 Streptomyces sp. NPDC059456 | reverse complement strand
GGCGGCGGCGGGGGGGGGGGCCGCCCCCCCGCCCGCTACTGCTCCTCGAAGTCCGCCGCGGCGACCCGCAGCGGGCGCAGCAGCGCGAAGATCTCCTGGCACTCCTCGGCGTCGTACGCGCGGAGCCCGAAATCGATCGCCATCAGGTCCTTCGTCGCCGCCTCGACGACCTCGCGGCCCTTGTCCGTGATGGACGCGAGCGTGCCGCGGCCGTCGTTAGGGTTCGGCCGCTTGGCCACGAGCCCGGACCGCACCAGCCGGTCCACCGTGTTCGTCACCGACGTCGGGTGGACCATCAGCCTCTCGCCGATCTTCGACATCGGCAGCTCGCCGGCCTTGGAGAAGGTGAGCAGGACCAGCGCCTCGTAGCGCGCGAAGGTCAGCCCGTACGGCTTGACCACGGCGTCGACCTCGCCGAGCAGGATCTGCTGCGCGCGCATGATCGAGGTGATGGCGGCCATCGAGGGCACCGGTCCCCAGCGGCGCTGCCAGAGCTCGTCGGCGCGGGCGATGGGGTCGAAGGGGAGGCTGAGCGGCTTGGACACGCACCCGACCCTACCGGGCGGTCATTTGGCGGCGGGGCCCGTCTCATTCTTCGGTCGGCGGCCGGCGGAGGCGGACTTCAGTTCGGCGAGGAGGAGCAGGACCACCGCCGTGCCGAGCACCGCGGCGCCGGCGACGACCAGGTGCACCGGCGCGAACTCGGCGGCGAGCCCGGCCAGGGCCATGCCGACGCCCTGGAAGGTCATCAGGCCGGTGCTCAGCAGGGTCATCGCCCGGCCGCGCAGCTCGTCGGGGACGGCGTCGACGTACCACTGGTCGAGGCCGAGGGTGTACGCGTGCGCCAGGCCGGCGAGCAGCAGGGCGACCAGAACGGCCGCCACCCCGGGCCGGGCGGCGTACGCGAGCAGCGGCAGCATCCCCGCGGCCGCGAGCGGGGCGACGAGCCGGGACCGGGCACGGGGGCCGAGTGCCGAGCCGGCCCACAGTTCACCCGCGATGGTGCCCACGGGCAGGGCGCACATCATCACCCCCAGCGCGGCGGTGCCGGCGCCGATGCCGTCGGCGTACGGGGCGAGCAGCGCCTCGGGGGTGATGACGAAGACGGGCGGCAGCCAGAACAGCAGGGTGAGGGCGCGCAGCCGGCGCTCGCCCAGGACGGCGCGCAGCCCGGCGAGCGGGGAGGTGCGTACGGCGGCGGGGCGGGGGGGGCGGGGGCCCCGGGCGCGCCGCCCCCCCCCGGCCGCCCCCGCGTGACCCCCCGCGGGGCGGGGGC
>NZ_JBHYVA010001133.1:0-1278 GCF_042750055.1 Streptomyces sp. NPDC059456 | reverse complement strand
CGGGAGCCGGTCGACGAACTGGTACCGGCCCTGGCGGCGTTCCGGGAAGCGGCCGCCGGGCTGCTCCCGGCCCCCCTGCCCGCGGCGGACGTCCCCGAGGCCGCGGCCGGTGGCACGGGCCGGGCGCGGACGTCCGCGCGGATCCCGGACAGCGCCTGACGCGGGCCGTCCCCCGGGGGCTGGTAGGTCTTCGTCCGTCGGGACGGCATAATCATTGAGTTGTTAAAACATTGCCCGACGGCAAATGATCGTTCTACGCTGAACCGCCATGACCAGGCGTCCGCCGGGCGTCCGCTCCCAGTGGCGAGAAGGGACAGACGCGACGCGATGGCGAGCACTCTCGGGCTGGGGGCACGGCCCCCGGCCGACCGCACGCCACCGCAGCAGGCGGTGAACCCGCCCCGGCAGGCTTCCTCCGGGGAACCGGACGACCACCTCGCGCTGTGGGACGGCGCGCCACCGTACGTCCTGCTCATCGAGGACGACGAGGGCGACGCCGTCCTCGTGGAGGACCTCGTGGAGGACAGCGGGATCGACGTCCGCCTCGGCCGCGCCTCCACCCTCGCCGGTGCGCTGCACCTGCTGGAGGCCGAGGCACCCGACTGCGTCCTGCTCGACCTGCACCTGCCCGACGCCCAGGACCTGGACGGCCTGAAGAAGGTCCTCGCCGTGTCCGCCGAGGTCGCCGTGGTCGTCCTGACCGGACTCTCGGAGGAACGGGCGGGGCTGACCGCCGTCGCCGCCGGGGCGCAGGACTACCTGGTCAAGGGCCGCCTGGAACCCGACGTCTTCATGCGGGCCATCCGGTACGCGATCCAGCGCAAGCGGACCGAGCTGGCGGCCGTCGCCCTGGAGGCGGGCAGACTCCGCGCCGAGGAGAACGCGCGCCTCGAACGGGGACTGCTGCCCACCCCGCTGCTCCTCGACGACCCGGCCGACGCCGTCAGCGTCTGTGCGCGCTACCACCCCGGACGCGCCCAGACGCTGCTCGGCGGGGACTTCTACGACGTCGTGCAGACCCCGGACGGCGCGACCCACGCCGTCGTCGGCGACGTCTCGGGCCACGGCCCGAGCGAGGCGGCGCTCGGCGTGTGCCTGCGCGTGGCCTGGAGGTCCTTCGTCATGGCCGGCGCCCGCGGCGCCGAACTGCTCGCGCTGCTGGAGCGGCTCCTGCTCGAGGAAAGCTCCGGCCCCGAGATCTTCGCAACCAGGGTCTCCCTCAGCATCCCTCCAGGAACAGACGACGTCCTCGTGCATCGCGACGTCCACCCCTGCTTC
>NZ_JBHYVA010001132.1:0-1279 GCF_042750055.1 Streptomyces sp. NPDC059456 | reverse complement strand
GACCCGGACCGGGCCGGCGCGCCGCCGTGGTCAGCGCTCGGTGTCGAACGCGTAGAACTTCCGGTGGTCCAGCAGGTCGGCCGGCGTCACGTTGTTCCACGGCCGCATCGGCTTGTGCAGGTCGACGACGTCCCGGGTGGCCGCGGTGGGCAGGTAGCCGGACTTCGGGTTCCGGCGCTGCCACTCGGCCCACAGCAGGTCGATGAAGGCGTGGTGCATCCAGAACACCGGGTCGTTCGGGGACGCCGCGCTGGCCATCTGGCCGCCGATCCACACGTGGACCCGGTTGTGCAGGTTGGCGCCCCGCCAGCCCTCCAGGTGGTTGCGGAAGCCGTCCGAGGCGCTGTTCCAGGGAGCCGCGTCGTACACGGGCATGGCGAGCACGGCGTTCACCTCGGCCTTGGTCGGCAGCTGGGTGCCGCCCGCGCCCAGGGCGCGCCGCAGGTAGGTGCGCCGGTCCACGCCCACGGTGACGGCCCACTTGCCGCCCCCGTACGCGAACGGGCCGTCGACGACCTGCCCGTCGCGGTCCCGGCCGGTACCGCCCATGAAGTCGGCGGCCCAGAGCGAGGAGGCCGCCGTGCGGTCCACCGTCCAGTCCCAGTAGGGGAGCGAGACCTTCGGGTCCACCTTCTGCAGCTCGGCCTCGAAGTCCAGCAGGAAGCGGCGGTGCCAGGGCAGGAAGGAGGGGGAGCGGTGGCCGACGCGGTCGCCGAAGTCGCTGTCGCCCATCAGGAAGGTGTTGTGGACGGCCGCGAAGCGGTCGTAGGTGCCGTTGCGCTTCAGTTCGAGCAGCGCACCCGTGAAGGCCCGCTTCTCGTCCGCGGTCAGCTTGGCCTGGTTCTTGCGGACGTTCACGACGTGCCTCCCGCCGGGCCGAACGGAGCGAGTGCGGCGCCCTGGAGGTCCCGTACGGCGGCGCGGACGACCGCGACCGGGTCGGGGAACGTCTGGTAGTGGTTGACGACGCTGACCCAGCTGCCGTCGGCGTTGCGCATCACGTGCAGCTCGTTGCCGTCGATGCTGACGGTGGGCAGCCCGGGGGAGTGGTGGCCGCCCTGGTGCTCGCCGCCGCCGAACGTGATCTGGATGCGGCGGCCCTCGTAGACCTCGTCGATGGTGCCGGTGGGTATGGGGCCGGGCGACGAGGCCGTCGCCGCCCCCTTGGCGTCCCCGCCCGGCGAGGACGAGCCGGAGAACTTGATGACGGCCGCGGCCGCCTCTGCGGGGGGTCGACCCCTCGCCCCACGACAAAACCCCACAACGCGCGGGATATAGA
>NZ_JBHYVA010001131.1:0-1286 GCF_042750055.1 Streptomyces sp. NPDC059456 | reverse complement strand
GGCCCTACGGCTGCTCGGCCCCCTGCCGCAGCCGCAGCCGCAGCCGCAGCCGCAGCCGCAGCCGCAGCCGCAGCCGCAGCCGCCGTCGCAGCCGCTGCCACCGCCGCGACCCGCGGGCGGCGCACGTCTGGTCGTGCTCCGCCCGGCCGCCCGCCCCGGAGCCGGCACGGTGGTCCTGGTCCCGGCCCCGGGCGCCCCTGCCATCACCCCGGCCCCGGATGGGTCCGCCGTCACCCCGGCCTCGGGTGGGACTGCTGTCACCGCGGCCCCGGGTGCCCCTGCCAGCACCGCGGCCCTGGGTGCCCATGCCATCACCCCGGCCCCGGGTGGGACTGCTGTCACCCCGACCCCGGGTGCCCCAGCCACCACCCCGGCCCCGGGCGCCCATGCCACCCGGGCCTCGGGTGGGACTGCTGTCACCTCGGCCCCGGGTGCCCCTGCCACCACCTCGGCCCCGGGCGCCCATGCCACCACCTCGGCTCCGGGTGCCCCTGCCACCACCGCGGCCCCGGGCGCCCATGCCACCCGGGCCTCGGGTGGGTCCGCTGTCACCGCGGCCTCGGGTGCCCCTGCCAGCACCTCGGCCTCGGGCGCCCCTGCCATCACCCCGGCCCCGGGTGGGTCCGCTGCCATCCCGGCCCCGGGTGGGTCCGCCGTCACCCGGGCCTCGGCCGGACCGGGGCACCGCCGGCTGGTTGCCCTCGTCGCCCTCGACGGTCCGGCGGACGCCTCGGACTGCCTGGCCGCGCTGCGCCCGGTCCTGGCGCCGGGCGAACCCCTGACCCTGAGCTGCTCTCCGGCCGCGGCCCCCCTGGCCCGCGAACTCGCCCGCCGCATCACGGCCCACGCCTGGCCCACCCCCCCGATCACCATCACCCCGACCGACACCCCCTGACCCCTCGGACACCTCAACGAGCCCGAGCCCCTGCCCCACCACACCCCGGCCTGGTGGCCGCCGGAGCGCGATGCCCGCCGACCGGCACGGGCCGGCTCGGCACATGCCGCCCTCGCCGCGCAGCGGTGGGGGCGAGCCCTGTCCCGCCCGCGCCCGGCGGGCCGCACCTCACGGCGCCGGCCCGGCCGGGGACGGGCCCCGCCGCCCGCCGTCGTGGGCGAGGCGCTGCGATGCGTGGGCAGCCCATACGCCTCCGGCCGGTCGTCGCCGGTGGGGCCGAGGTGCCGGCGGGCGCGCCGGGGGAAGGGTGTGGTGGGCCCGGTTCCGGATGCGGGCGAACGACGGGTGTGGGGAAGCCGTAGCGAAAGCGAGACCGAATAGGGCGAATTAG
>NZ_JBHYVA010001130.1:0-1286 GCF_042750055.1 Streptomyces sp. NPDC059456 | reverse complement strand
GGTCATGACCGCATCCCAGCACGACGCGCGCGCCGCCCACCTCGCCCAGATCAACGTCGCCACGCTCCGGTATCCGCTCGACGACCCGCGCATGGCGCCGTTCGTCGAACTGCTCGACCCGGTGAACGCCGCCGCCGACGGCACGCCGGGGTTCGTGTGGCGACTCGCGGAGGAGGGGGCCGCCGACGCCACCGCGCTGCGGCCGGCGGGCGAGGACGTCATCGTCAACATGTCGGTGTGGGAGACGCAGGAAGCGCTGTGGGACTTCACCTACCGCAGCGGGCACCTGGACGTGATGCGGCGGCGCCGTGAATGGTTCGAGCGGCACGTCGATGCGCACCTGGTCCTCTGGTGGGTTCCCGCCGGCCACCTCCCGACCGTCGGGGAGGCCCTGGAGCGGCTGGCGGACCTCCAGGCGCACGGGCCGTCCCCGCGGGCGTTCACCTTCGCCTCCTCCCACACCGCGGCCGAGGCCGCCCAGCACCTCCAGGCCCCGTCGCCGCAGTCCGTACCGGCACCCCGGTCCGCGCGGCCGCCGCAGAGCACGGCGTCGCCGGCCGTCTGACCGCGCCGGGTCGGCCACGGGAAAGGCGCCGCGCGGCGATCGCGGATGTGGCAGGCTCCGACCGGCACCCTTCGCCGGGAGCCACGGGGAAGTGGAGGGGGAGGGGGAGGGGTGCCGCCGGCCCACGCGTCCGTGAGTACGCTCTGGCCCTTGCTGCGGGGCACTGCCCGGGGCAACTGGGCCTTCATCCATGCCGACATCGCGGAGGTCGCCGCCGACACCGGTACCGCGCTCGCGGCCACCGGCGCTGCCCGGCCGCTGCCCCCACCGGTCCGTGACGCGGTCAGGCGGCGCACCTTCGCCCTCTGGCACGCCAACCAGGTCATCCTGATCACCACCTTCGCCCTGTGGGGCGCCCTCGCCGCAGCCTGGGCGGGCTTCGACCACTGGCCCGCGCCGGCGCGCGCGGCACTGCAGCACGCCGGAGCGGTGTGGGTGGTGCTCGCGGCCGCGGTCCTCATGTACGCCCCCTCGTACGTGATGCAGTGGTGGATCTCCCTGCGCGGCACCGGCGGCACGCAGGCGTATCGGCAGTACGCACCGGTCGCCTCCGCCCTCCGGCTGATCCGGTGCTGCTCGGCCCTGGCCACGGCACCCCCGGGCCGCCGGCCCGCGCGGGCAGCGGACGTCTCGCCAACTCCCGGGCCGTAGCGCTGTTCCTGCTGCTCGGCGTGCTCGTCGTGCCACACGTATTCGGCCGGGGGCGGGTTGAGCTCTACGG
>NZ_JBHYVA010001129.1:0-1291 GCF_042750055.1 Streptomyces sp. NPDC059456 | reverse complement strand
GTGGCCGCAGGTGCTACTCGCCGCGTCCGCTGAGGAAGTCCCGCGCGCGGTCGACCAGTCCCGTGCCGGCGGACAGCAGCCGGTGGTGCGGCTGGGAGGGGAGGGCGCCGGGGTGCGGGCGGGTCGGCGCGAACCTCTTGGCCCGGCGCACCCTGTCGCCCAGCGTCCGCAGGTCCTGCGGTGAGCACGCGTGGCGGAGCCGGGGGAAGATGTTCTGCTCCTCGTCGTGCACGTGGGCGACGACCTCCGCCTTCAGTGCGGCGAGCAGCCGGTCGAACTCCGGTCCCGCCGCGTCCAGCCCTTCGAGGTCCTTCAGCAGCTTCTCCACGCGTGCGTGGTCGGCGAGTTCCTTGTCCGCGATGAGGTCGCCGTCCGGGAAGTGCTCCCGGATCACCGGCTAGAGGTGCTCCTCCTCGGCGACCGAGTGCCGCACCAGTTCGATGGTCAGCTGTTCGGCCGCCTTCTGTCGTTCGCCCGCCGGGGTGGTGTGCTCGATCCTGTCGAACAGCCCGTCCACCTCGCGGTGGTCGACGGTCAGCTCGGCGATGACGTCCCCTGCGTGTCCCATGCCGTTGTTCCTTCCCGTTCGGCCTCGGCCGGCGGTGCGCGCCGGTCGCTGCGCGCGTACCCGGGATCACGCAGCGCTAACGGGAGGGCGCCGGGGCGTGGCGGCCGGCGCATGCCGCGCCGGGCGGCGGGTAGCCGGGCCGTGAACGATCCACCGACCATACGGAAGGGGTCACATGTCACACGTCGAGGAGTACGTCGAGGTCAACGTGCCGCTGCGCACGGCCTACAACCAGTGGACGCAGTTCGAGGAGTTCCCCGCCTTCATGGAGGGGGTCGAGCGCATCGAGCAGCGCACGGACACCCTGACCCACTGGGTGACGAACGTGAACGGTGTGCAGCGCGAGTTCGACGCGCAGATCACCGAGCAGCTCCCGGACCGGCGCGTCGCGTGGATGACGGTGGACGGGGAGGCGCGCCAGGCCGGCCTGGTCACCTTCCAGCCGATCGACGCGACCACCACCAATGTCGTCCTGCACATGAACTGGGCGCCCGACGGCCTGGCCGAGACGGCCGCCGACAGGCTCGGCTTCGTCAAGCGCCGGGTGGCCGGTGATCTGAAGCGGTTCAAGCTGTTCATCGAGTCGCGCGGTGTCGAGACGGGCGCCTGGCGGGGCGAGGTCTGACCGGGATGGGACGCGGGTTCGGGGACAGGGGCGTCCGCGCCGCGCGCCGCCGCCGGGGGGCGCGGGGGGGCTCGCGCCCGGGCGGGGTGCAGGCGCGC
>NZ_JBHYVA010001128.1:0-1311 GCF_042750055.1 Streptomyces sp. NPDC059456 | reverse complement strand
GGGTCCGGTCGATCGGGCTGCGGCCTTCCGTGGTGCCCTTCAGGAGGGCGCTGCCGTCGCGCCATTCCTTCCAGTCCAGGTTCCAGTCGCCGAAGCCGTTGCCGAACGGCTCCATCTCGTCGCCGACGCTGTTGATCACCTTGACGATGTCGCCCTCGGTGATGTTCTCGTAGAACCAGGCGGCGTTGCCGGTGCTCATGCCGGTGCAGCCGTGGCTGACGTTCTCGGAGCCCTGCGATTCCACGGACCACGGCGCGGCGTGGACGTATTCACCACTCCAGGTGACGCGGGTCGCGTAGTAGACGGGCAGGTTGTAGTACTCGCTGCCGCCGATGCCGACGGTGTCGCCGCGCATCTGGACGAAATACTGCTTCCCGAGCACCACCTTGATCCCGTTGCGGGTGGAGAAGCCGGGCTTTCCGGTGGTCACCGGAATGGTGTTGATCACTTCTCCGTTGCGCTCGAACGTGAGGTAGTGGGAGGAGGCGTCGGTGGTGACCTCGACGCGGTCCCCGATCTCCAGCGTCAGCGACTTGCTGGCGGCCCCGCGGAGGTCGTCGGAGATCTTGATGCCCTCCAGGTTGCTCCGTACGGAGACGGTGGAGTGCGCGGGCCAGTACTCCTTCGGGCGGTAGTGCAGGTGCTTGTCGTCCACCCAGTGCCAGGCGCCCTCGACGCCCGAGGGCGCGTCGACGACCAGGCCCCGCTCGACGAGGGCCCGGGCCGCCTTGTCCTGGACGGGCTCGTTGAGTTCGGCCGTGATCGGCTGCCCGACGCCGTACTTGCCCTCGTCCGGCCCGAATTCGACCTTGAGGACCTCGTGGGCCGGGGTGGTCCTGAACGTCAGCCTGCGCTGCCCCGGGGCGCCGCGTTCGTCCTCGGTCTCCACCAGGACCGTGTACTGGGCACCGGCGGCCAGCGGGGCGGTGCTGTGCCAGCGGTCGCCCTTGGCGCTCAGCTCGCCCGCGAGCCGGCGCCCTTGGGTGTCCACGGCGGTGACGTCGGTGATCCGGCTGCCGCCGGTCCCCTTCGCCGTGATCTCCAGCGGCTTCTCGGGGTCGACCGGCCGGCCGCCCGGGGGCTGGTTGAAGACGACCTGGTCGCCCGCGTCGTACGGGCGGGCTGACAGCGGGTTGTCTCCGGGCCCGCAGCCGGTGGCGCCTGCCCCGAGGGACGCCACCAGCACGGAGCAGCCGACTACCGTCCAAAGACGCGGTGAGTGCTTCATGGAGCCAACGCTATGAAGGTATGACCATTGCTGCGCGCGGGGTGACTGCAAACGAGGGGCCCGGACTCCTCCGTTGGAGGTGT
>NZ_JBHYVA010001127.1:0-1312 GCF_042750055.1 Streptomyces sp. NPDC059456 | reverse complement strand
GCGCGGCTCCACCTGCCCCGGCGGGACACGCCCCGCACGGCCGTCCCGGCGGGCTCGCTGGCCCTGGCGGGCGAGTACGCGGGGGTGTACCCGCGCTCTTCCCCCGGCGGCTGGCAGCTGATCGGGACCACGGACGCGGTGGTGTGGGACCCCGGGCGGGAACCGGCGGCCCTGTTCGCGCCGGGGGTGCGGGTGCGGTTCGAGGAGGTGGCGGGGTGAGCGGCGGTGCGCGGGAGGCCGCACCGGAGGGCGCGCCGGAGGCCGCGCTGGAGGTGCTCCGGGCCGGGGCGCTGACCACGCTCCAGGACCTGGGCCGGCCCGGGTACGCCCACCTGGGGGTTCCCCGTTCGGGCGCGCTGGACGCGGGGGCGTACGGGCTGGCCAACCGGCTGCTGGGCAATCCGCCCGACGCGGCCGTCCTGGAAACCACCCTGGACGGGGTCGGCCTGCGGGCGCTGTCCCCCGTGACCGTGGCGGTCACGGGCGCGCCCTGTGCGGTACGGGTGTCCGGCCGGGCGGCGGCCTGGGGAGCCCCGGTCCGGCTCCGGGCCGGGGCGGAGCTGGAGGTGGGCCGGGCGGAGTCGGGGGTGCGCAGCTACGTCGCGGTGCGGGGAGGGTTCGCCGTGCCGCGGGTGCTGGGCAGTCGCTCGACAGACCTGCTGTCAGGCCTGGGGCCTGCCGTGCCGGTCGCCGGGACGGTGCTGCCGGTGGGCCCGGCCGGGCCGGATCCGGCCCGCGGGGCGGACGAGCTGCGGGCGCCGGGGGCGCCGACCGAGCTGGTGCTGCCGTTGCGGTTGGGGCCGCGGGCGGACTGGTTCGAGCCGGCTTCGGTCGCGGCCCTGTGGCGGGCGGAGTTCCGGGTCTCCCCGGCGTCCAACCGCATCGGACTGCGCACCGAGGCCGGGGCCCGGCTGGTGCGCGGCCGCGGCGGCGAACTGCCGAGCGAGGGCATGGTCCTGGGTGCGGTGCAGGTTCCCCCGGACGGCCTGCCGGTGGTGTTCCTGGCCGACCACCCGGTGACCGGCGGCTACCCGGTCGTGGGCGTGGTGCCCCCGGGCCCGCCCCTGAACGCGGCGGCCCAGGCCGGACCCGGCCTACCGGTGCGCTTCGTCCGCGGGTAGCGGGCGGGGTCGGTGTCGGTGGCCCGGGGACCGGATCCCGGCCGCGCGCCGTTGGAGCGGGTCCGGAGCGGCGTCGAACCACGCACCACCTGAGCAGGCCCGGGGACCGGATCCCGGCCGCGAGCCGTTGGAGCGGGTCCGGGGCGGCGTCGAACCACGCACCACCTGAGCAGGCCCGGGGGCCGGATCCC
>NZ_JBHYVA010001126.1:0-1337 GCF_042750055.1 Streptomyces sp. NPDC059456 | reverse complement strand
GTGCCCTGCCCGGCGACCACCAGTGCGTGGTCGGAGGAGGGCACGAGGACCGCGCCCCGGCGCGCCCCCCGCTCCGCCGCGCGGGGGGCGGGGGGGGCGCCGGCGCGCGGGCGCCCCGCGGGGCGGCCCCCCCCCAAACCCCCCCGGGCGCGCCGCGGGCCCGCGGGCGCCGGCCCCGCCGCCCTCTGGCTCGGCCAGGCCCTCGGCGGCCCGGTCATCGGGCGGCTCGCCGACCGGCGCGGCCACCGGCCCGTCCTCCTCGCCGCCTGCGGTGCGAACGCCGTCGTCCTCGGCGCCCTCGTCGCGGCCGTCCTCGGCGGACTGCCGCCGGCGGCCCGGATGGTGCTCGCCGTCGCCGCCGGGCTCACCGTCCCCCAGGTCGGCCCGCTGGCCCGGGCCCGCTGGGTGCACCTGGCGCGGGGGGACGAGGCCGGGCTCGGCGCGGCCCTGTCGTTCGACACCACCCTCGACGAGGTCGGGTTCGTGGTCGGGCCCGCCCTCGCCGGGATCCTGGCCGTGACCGTGCACCCGGCCTCCGCGCTCGTGCTCGCAGCCGGGCTGATCCTGGTCTTCGGGACCCTGTTCGCCGTCCACCCGAGCGCGCCCGGCCCCCTGGCCGCACCGCACGCCGGTGCGCGGGCCGGTACGCATGCCGGTGCGCGGGCCGGCGTACGGCTGTGGTCGCCGGAGCTCGTCCTGCTGTGCGCCATGGCCGTGCTGCAGGGGGCCGCGTGGAGCGGGGCCAACACCGGGGTCAACGCGCTGGCCGAGTCGCTGGGCGAGCCGGGGACCGCCGGGCTGGTGTGGGCGGCGATGGCCGTGACCAGCTCGGTCGCCGGTTTCGTGACCGTCGCCCGGCCCGGGTCCGCGGACCTCGCCGTACGGCTGCGCCGGACCATCGCCGTACAGGCGGTGCTCACCGTGCCGCTGCTCGCCGTGTCGGGGCTGCTCGGCGCGACGTTCGCCGTCGCCGGGATCGGGCTGGCCGTGGCCCCGCATCTGATCGCGCTGTTCGGGCTCGTCGAGCGGGCGGGACCGCCGCAGCGGACGGGCGAGGCCATGACGATGGTGGGCAGTGGCCTGATCATGGGCCAGGCGCTGGCCGCCGCGGCCGCCGGGCCGCTGGCGGGGGCGTACGGCCACCGGGCCGCGTTCGCCGTGGCGTGCGCGGCGGGGGGGGGGGGGCGGCCGGCGGGGCCGGCGCCCAGAACTCGAGCCCGATCGCACCCCACCCGCGGCTGTGCTCGGGGGCGCGTGCGCGCGCCGCGCCCCGGGAGGGGGGGGTGGGGGCCGATTTGAAAAACCACGGGGGCCCCCCCCCCCGCGCGCCCCACACC
>NZ_JBHYVA010001125.1:0-1338 GCF_042750055.1 Streptomyces sp. NPDC059456 | reverse complement strand
GGGGCCCCCTGACGCCCCCCCCCCGCGCCCCCCCGGGCCGGTAGCGCGGGGGCCCCCCCCCCCCCCCCACTCCTGCGCGCCGAACGCGTTCGCCCGCCACACCTGGACCCGGGTGCCGCTCTCCGTCGACGCGTTGGCGACGTCCAGCAGCCTGCCGTTGTGCACGCTGACGATGTGGACGATCCCGCCGCCGCTGTGGACCGGCGCGATCCGCCACAGCCGGGCCGCCGGCGGGCCGTCCGGGCCGTCCGGCCCCACCCCCACCCGGGTGCCGCCCTCCAGCCGGAGCAGCAGGCCGCTGCCGGCGTTGCGGATCCGGTGGACCCCGGCAGGCGGGCGCACCCGCGGCTCAGACGTCGAAGACGGCCGGGTCCGGCCCGATCCGCCCCGCCGAGGGACCCGTGCCCAGGGCGTCCAGTGCGGCCCGGTCCGCGTCGTCCAGCTCGAAGCCGAAGACGTCCAGGTTCTCCCGGATCCGCGAGGGGGTCACCGACTTCGGGATCACGACGTTCCCGAGGTCCAGGTGCCAGCGCAGCACCACCTGGGCGGGGGAGCGCCCGTGCTTGGCGGCGGCCTCGGCGACCGCCGGGAGCGTCAGCAGCTCCTTGCCCTGGCCGAGCGGCGACCAGGCCTCGGTGGCGATCCCGAGACGGGAGTGCAGGGCGCGCAGCTCGGGCTGCGGGAACAGCGGGTGCAGCTCGATCTGGTTCACGGCCGGGACCAGCGTGCTCTCGGCGCCGAGCCGCTCCAGGTCCTGCGGCCGGAAGTTCGACACGCCGACGCAGTGGGCGCGGCCGCTCTGCGCGATCTCCTCGAAGGTCTTCCAGATGGTGAGGAAGTCGTCGCGCATCGGGCGCGGCCAGTGGATCAGGTACAGGTCGAGGTGGTCGAGGCCCAGCTTGGCGAGGGAGTCGTCGAACGCGCGCAGCACGTCGTCGCGCCGCCAGGTCCGGGAGCGGCCGTTCCACAGTTTGGTGGTGACGAACAGCTCCTCGCGCGGCACCCCGGACGCGGCGAGGGCCTGGCCGGTACCCTCCTCGTTCCCGTAGGCGGCCGCCGTGTCGATGCTGCGGTACCCGGCCTCCAGCGCGGCCCCCACGGCCTGCGCGGCCTCGGAGTCGGGGACCTGGAAGACGCCGAAGCCGAGCTGGGGCATGTCCGTGCCGTTGTTGAGCCGGATGGCGGGGACCTGGTTCACGTCTGGCTGTTCCCTCGGGTCGGCGGGCTGGGGCGCTGCCACGGCCGGCACGCCGGGAGCCGCGGCGAGCGTAGTCCCGCCGGGGCGCGGCGGGACCGGACCGCGGCCGGACACACCGTCAGGACACACCCAGATAGGCC
>NZ_JBHYVA010001124.1:0-1339 GCF_042750055.1 Streptomyces sp. NPDC059456 | reverse complement strand
CGCCACTGGCCCAGCGCGGTCCGCAGCAGGCGCGCCGCTTCGGCCGGGTCTCCTTGGGCCGGCGCGCGGCGGGCCGCGGCGCCCCCCCCCGCCGCACACGCCGCCGGCGCTCCGCCGGGCAAGGCCCCCGCCTGCGCCACCGGGCAGCTGTGCCTGTGGGCGAAGCCGGAGTTCAAGGGCACCCGGCAGGCCCACGAGCTGAGCACCCTCGACATCAACAGCTGTACGGCACTGCCCGCCGGGACCAGCGCCCAGTCGCTGATCAACCGCATCGGGCGGCCGGTGACCACCTACCAGTCGGCCGAGTGCCAGGAGACCGGAGAGTTCCAGACCTATCCGGGCGACGGGGTCTGGCTGCCCGAATCGCCCTACCTGATCCGGGCCTTCAAGGTGTGGGAGCGCTAGCGGCACCCGCAGCCGGGGCCGCTCCGGGCACCAGGGCCGGTACGTCGGCCCCCGCGCCCGGGGCGGCTCCCGCGTCCTGGGCGGCCCCCGCGCCCGGGGTGGCTTCGGCGTCCGGGGTGGCCGCCCGGGCCCCGGCGGCCGTCGCCGGCGTCCCGCCCAGCCGCCCGATCTCGGCACGCAGCGCCCGTACCTCCGCGGACAGTTCGGCGATCGCGGCGGTCTGCGCCCGCTCCACCCGGTCGTCCCGCTCGAAACGGGAGATGAACCAGGCCGCGATGTTGGCGGTCACCACACCCAGCAGCGCGATCCCCGACAGCATCAGCCCCACCGCGATGATCCGGCCGAGCCCGGTCGTGGGCGAGTGGTCGCCGTACCCGACCGTGGTCATCGTGGTGAAGCTCCACCACACGGCGTCGCCCAGGTTCTTGATGTTCCCCTTCGGGGCGTCCCGCTCCACGCTCAGCACGGCGAGGGAGCCGAACATCAGCAGCCCGACCACCGCCCCCGCCACGTACGTGGTCAGCCGGATCTGCGGGGCCATCCGGGCCCGCCGGCCCACCAGCAGCAGCGTGGACACCAGCCGCAGCAGCCGCAGCGGCTGGAACATCGGCAGCAGCACCGCGCCCAGGTCCAGCCAGTGCGTGCGGACGAACGCCCTCTTCGCCGTCGACAGGCCCAGGCGCATCAGGTAGTCGGCGGCGAACGCCCCCCACACCACCCACTCGGTGACCGTGCACGCCCGGTGCACCCGCGCATTCGCGTCGGGCACGACGATCGGCACGGCGTAGGCGACGGCGAAGGCCACGGCGAGCACGAGCAGCGGGGTCTGGCTCCGCCGCTCCCACCGCAGCTGGCGGGAGGGTTCCTTCATACAGATCATCGTAAGGAACGGGTAAAGCGGAACGGGGCGGCGCAGTGCCGCAGCGGCCGGGGC
>NZ_JBHYVA010001123.1:0-1340 GCF_042750055.1 Streptomyces sp. NPDC059456 | reverse complement strand
GCGGCGGGCCGGGGGGGGGGGGGGGGGGGGGGGGGCGGGGGCGTCCCCCCCCCCCCCCGCCCCCCCCCGCCCCCCCGCCCCCCCCCCCGCGCCGCATACCGTACGGGGTGCTTGGTTGTTCTTCGCTCCTTCCCCCGAACGGAATGGAACCGGTCATGCGCTACGCAGTCCTCGGCACCGGGATCGTCGGCCGCACGGTCGCCGCCCGCCTCGCCTCCCTCGGCCACGAGGTGGTGATCGGCACCCGGGACACCGGGGCGACCCTCGCCCGCACCGAGTACGCAGAATGGCAGCAGGCCCACCCGCAGGTCGGCCTCGCCTCCTTCGCGGACGCCGCGCGCCACGGCGACACCCTGGTCAACGCCACCGGCGGGCAGGTCAGCGTGACCGCCCTGAAGGAGGCGGACGCCGAACACCTCGACGGCAAGGTGCTGATCGACATCGCCAACCCGCTGGACTTCGCGCAGGGGTTCCCGCCCACCCTCGACCCCGTCGACGACGACAGCCTCGGGGAGCTGCTCCAGCGGACGTTCCCGCGGCTGCGGGTGGTCAAGACGCTGAACACGATGAACTGCCGGATCATGGTCGATCCGGCCCGGGTGCCGGGGGAGCACACCGTGTTCGTTTCGGGCGAGGACGCCGACGCCAAGAAGTCCGTACGCGAACTGCTGCACTCCTTCGGCTGGCCGGAGACGAGCGTCATCGACCTCGGCGGCATCGAGACGGCGCGCGGCACCGAGATGCTCCTGCCGATCTGGCTGCGTCTGATGGGCGCCCTCGGCCACGCGGACTTCAACTTCCACATCCAGAGCGCCCCGCAGCCCACCGACTGACGCACCGTCCGCCGCGTCCGTCCCGGATGGCCGCCGAGATGTTGCCGGTCCCCGGGGCCGCGCCGAGTGTGGGCCCTGACGGAAGGAGTCAGGCATGAGAGTCATGCTCAGGGCCCACATCGACACACCCGCCGGCAACGAGTCCATCAAGACCGGTGCCATGCCCCACACCATGAAGAAGCTCATGGACCAGCTCAAGCCGGAAGCCGCCTACTTCGGACTCTCCGAGGGCGTGCGGACCTGCTGGATCGTCTTCGACATGCAGGACAGCGCGAAGATGCCGCCGCTGCTCGAAGGCCTGTTCATGGAGATGCACGCGGAGATCGAGATCAGCCCGGTGATGGACGCCCAAGGGCTGGAGCAGGGGCTGCGGGAGCTGGCGGGGGGCTGAGGCGCGGTCCCCGGCCGGGGGGGGGGGCCCGCCGCCCCCGCGGCGCGCGCGCGCCCCCCCCCCCCCCCCCCCCCCCCCCGCTGACACACAAACACACCCACACACACACACACTCC
>NZ_JBHYVA010001122.1:0-1341 GCF_042750055.1 Streptomyces sp. NPDC059456 | reverse complement strand
GGGCCCCCGGCCCGGGCCGGGCGGGCGCCCGGTTGGGGCGCGCCGGGGGACACCCCGCGGCGTCCGCTCCGGTGCCGGCCGTGCGGCCCACCGAGCTGGCCGCGCTCGACGCGCGGGAGATGGCGCTGGCCCTGCCGGTACCGCTGGTGGACTCGGGCGACCCCAACGCCGGCTTCCTGGCCGGACTGCTGGCCACTGCGCCGGGGGATCTGCTGGGCGCGCTGCGCTCGGCGCCCGCCGACTCGGCCGAGCTGCGGCTGCGCGAGCTGCGGGCCCGGCTGGAGCTCGGCGAACTCGCCGCGGCCGGCGGCGCCCTGGCCGATCTGGAAGGCCGGCATCCCGACGACTGGCGGGTGGTGTGGGCCCGCGGGGTCTCCTCGCTGGCCACCGGTGACGACGAGATAGCGGCCCTGTCGTTCGACGCCATCTACGACGCCTTCCCGGGCGAGCCCGCGCCGAAGCTGGCGCTCGGCCTGTGCGCCGAGATCCTGGGGCAGTTGGACAACGCCGCCGAGTACTACCGGCTGGTCTGGATCACCGATCCGGGGTTCGTCAGTGCGGCCTTCGGGCTGGCGCGCGTCCAACTCGCCGCGGGCGACCGGCCCGGGGCCGTGCACACCCTGGAGTCCGTGCCGGAGGCATCGATCCACTACACCGCCGCACGGGTGGCGGCGGTACGGGCACGCCTGCGCGACCGGTCTCCCGAAGAGGCCCTGCTGCCCGATCTCGCGGCGGCTGCCGCGCAGGTGGAGGCCCTGGAGCGGTTCGGCCTGGACGCGGTGCGCCACGAACGGCTGTCGACGGAGGTTCTGGGCTCGGCCCTGGACTGGGTACTGTCGGGTAGCCGGGGTTCCGACCCCGGCCGGACCTCGCTGCTCGGCAGTCAACTGGACGAGCGGGGCCTGCGCTTCGGCCTGGAGCGCTCGTACCGCGTCCTCGCGCGGCTGGCGCAGCGGGGCGAGGACAGGATCGAACTGGTGGAGCGGGCAAACCGTTTCCGTCCCCGGACGTGGGTGTGAGTGATGTCGATGCATCGGCCGTCTGGCTGCCCCAGCTGTGCGGAGCCCCTTGAGGAGGGTGACCGTTTCTGCGGCGTCTGCGGCTCGCCCGTGTCCGCCGTTCCCCCTCTCGCGTCCCGGGACGATCCGACGCTCCCGATCCCGACGCTCCCGCCCGCCCCGGCGGGCCCGACGGGGGGCTACGCCCTCGCGGACCCCGCGCCCGGGTGGGGCAGCGTCGCGGCCGGGGCGGCGCCCACGCTGGTCGGCGACACCGCCGGATGGCCGGCGCAGGCGGAACCGGCCGGCGGCCCTGCCGCGGAGCCGGCGGCCCGGCCCGGTC
>NZ_JBHYVA010001121.1:0-1343 GCF_042750055.1 Streptomyces sp. NPDC059456 | reverse complement strand
GGGGGCGGGCCCGGCGCGCGCTGGGCGAGGCCGTGGGAGCGCGGGGGGGCGCGCCCCCGGACCCCGGTGACCACCCCGTCCACGACACGGGCGACCCCCTCGTCCAGGTGCGCGCCCGCGCACAGATGGCGCGTCACCGCGTCGCTGCGGTACTGCGCCAGCGCCGGTAACCGGCGTGCCGGTGGTGCCATGTGCCCCTCCCCCGTGGTCCTCGGCTCACCCTACGTAAACGGGCCCTGCATGTCCCGCCGTTGGGCGCGATCAGCCGGTCCCGGGGTGCCGGGATGCCGGGGTGCCGGGGTGACGGGGTGCCGGGGTGCCGGGGTGACGGGGTGCGTCCGTAGCGGACCTGACCCGGGCCGTGGCCCGGGGCCGGGCGCCGCGCCGCACCCTGGACGATCACCCGGCCGCGCTCGGCGCAGGGCCGCGGCAGGGGGCGTGGGGAAGGACCGGTCGGCGGGGCTCCGTTCCCCCGCGGCTCAGCCGCGCCGACCGGCGTTCGGGCCCCCGTTCTCAGGCGCTCGCCATGCGGCGGCGCAGGCTCAGCGGACGCATGTCCGTCCACACCTCGGCGATGTGGTCCAGGCACTCCTGCCGGGTGCCCGTCGTGCCCTCGGCGTGCCAGCCCGCCGGCAGTTCCCGGTCCGCACGCCAGATGGAGTACTGCTCCTCGTCGTTGCGCACGACCCGGTAGCCGTTCTCGTCGGTGTCACTCATCGCTTCGGTCCTCCCGCTCATTCGGTCAGCGGTCACAGCGTGCCGTCCCGGTCCCGGCCCGCCATAGGGACAAACGCGCAGAAGGACCGGCGGTCGGTGCTGCCGCTCCTTCCCTGGTGGCGCCGGCGTGCGCGGCGGCAGTGTTCGGGGCAGCCAGGGTGGCGTCCGAGAGGTACACCGCCGCCGGCCACGCCACCCCATCAGGCTGGAAGGAGCTCCGCCATGTCGGACACCCCAGAGACCGTGCACCTGCCCACCGGCGGGTGGCGGTTGTGGGAGCACTTCGCACTCCGCGGCCCGGGTTTTCCGGCCGAGGGGGTCCTGCGCATGGCCCCGCCCGGACTCGCCCTGGCCGCCGACAAGTTCGGCCCGGGCGACGAGCTCGCCGGCCCGGACTGGGAGGCGTTCACCGGAGCCTTCGACACCGGAGCGGTCCGCACCGCCGGGCTGCTCCAGGACATCGCGGCCTCGCCGCGCTTCCGGGCCGCCGTGGCCTGGCAGAACCCGGCGGGGCTGCGGACCGGCCTCGCGCCGGTCCTGAACTGGACGCCGACCGCGGCGGGCCGTACCAGCATGCCCCGCCAGCGCGAGGAGCTGGTGGCCCACTACTGGCAGCGGTTCTGCGT
>NZ_JBHYVA010001120.1:0-1347 GCF_042750055.1 Streptomyces sp. NPDC059456 | reverse complement strand
GCCGTCCGCTTCTCCGACACCGTCCAGCACCTCGCCGCCAAGGGCGTCACCCGGTTCCTGGAACTCGGCCCCGACGCCGTCCTGACCGCCCTCACTCAGGTCTCCCTCGACGGGCAGACCGTGCTCGTCGAACCCGTCCTGCGCAGGAACCGCCCCGAGACCCGGAGCCTCCTGACCGCCGTGGCCCACCTGCACACCACGGGCGCGCGCATCGACTGGACGGCCTTCTACGCCGGTACCGGCGCCCGTCGCGTCGATCTGCCGACGTACGCCTTCCAGCACGAGCGGTTCTGGCTGGAGGCCACCCCGGCCACCGACGTCGCCCACCACGGCCAGACCTCGGTCGGCCACCCGCTGCTCAGCGCGGCCATCACCCTGGCCGGTTCCGACGAGGCCGTCCTGACCGGTCGCATCGCGGCCGCCACGCACGCCTGGATCGGCGACCACGACGTGCTCGGCAGCGTGCTGCTGCCGGGCACCGGGTTCGTCGAGCTGGCGCTCCGGGCCGGCGACCAGGTCGGCTGCCCCGTCCTGGAGGAACTCACCCTCCAGGCGCCCCTCGTCCTGCCCCGGCACGGCGGCGTCGCCCTCCAGGTGTCCGTCGGGGCACCCGACGACACCGGCCGCCGGACCGTACGGGTCCACTCGCGACACGAGGACGCCCCCGCGGACACGTCCTGGCTGCTGCACGCCGACGGTCTCCTCGGAACCCGCCCGGCCGCCGCGGGCCCGGACCTCGCCGTGTGGCCGCCGACCGGCGCCACCGCGGTGGACGTGAGTGACACGTACGAGCTGCTCCAGGGCCGCGGCTACCACTACGGGCCGGTCTTCCAGGGCCTCACGGCCGCGTGGACGTCCGGGGACGACATCTTCGCCGAGATCGAACTGGCCGAGCAGGCGCACGGCGACGCCGAGGGCTTCGGCGTCCACCCCGCGCTCCTCGACGCCACGATGCACGCACTGGGCATCGGCGGGTCCGGTTCCGACGACGAGTCGGGGGAGGGCGCACAGCCGCTGCTGCCCTTCTTCTGGGAGGACGTCTCGCTGTACGCGGTCGGTGCCACGGCGCTGCGCGTACGGATCTCCTGGACTTCCGAGAACACCATGTCCCTGGACGCGGCCGACGCGACCGGTGCTCCGGTGCTGTCGGTGAAGAGCCTGACGTTCCGCCCGGTGTCGCAGGAGCAGCTGGAGGGGGCTCGTCCGGAGTCGCTGTTCGAGATCGCCTGGCGTCCGGCGCCGGCTGCGGTCGCGGGCGAGGTCGTGGCGGAGCAGCACGTGTGGGGTGCGCTGCCGGAGGGTGAGCTGTCGGGTGCGGTGGTGTTCCACGTCCCGGCCACCGATGGT
>NZ_JBHYVA010001119.1:0-1350 GCF_042750055.1 Streptomyces sp. NPDC059456 | reverse complement strand
TCACCTGATTTCTCCCAGGAGGCTCCGTCCTTTAGGGCGGGGAGGAATGGGTCCTTGGAGCGGAGCCGCGAAGCGGCGGAGTTCTCTGCACATCTGTTCTGATCTGCACTCTCTTCCGTTGTCAGTGGTGGGTGTTAGGTTGCGGGTCGTGACGACAGCAGCGGTAGCCGAGACGGTGTCCGGGCATGCCCGGTACACGTTCCGGCTGCGTCTGTCGTCCACGGCGCTGGCCCGGCTCGATGCCGAATGGTCGAGGTGTCGTTGGGTGTGGAACGAGTGCGTGGCGATGTCCCGCAAGGTCCACCGGCATAACAAGACGACCGGCGAGAAGACGACGTGCGGTCCGGCGCAGCTCGACAAGATGCTGACTGAGGCCCGCAGGTCGATGACCTGGCTGCGTGAGGGTGCGAGCGTGCCGCAGCAGCAGATCATCCGGGACTTCGCCAAGTCCCGTGCGAAGGCGATCAAGGACATCAAGGCGCGGTTGCCGATGCGGCAGCGGGCGGGGATGCCCCGCATCAAGCGGAAGCGCGAGGCCGTGCCGTCGCTGAACTACACGCAGCGCGGGTTCCGGCTGAAGGACGGACGGCTGCACCTGGCGGGCGGGATCGTGGTGACGGTGGTGTGGTCGCGTGAGCTGCCCAAGACGCCGTCCTCCGTGCGTGTGTACTGCGACAGCCTCGGCCACTGGTACGCGTCGTTCGTCGTCCCCACCGTGACCGAAGACCTGCCGGGAACCGGCCGGGCGATCGGCATCGACTGGGGTGTGCGCGAGACTGCGACCACCACGTCCGACGCCCACGACCTCCCGCATGCTCAGCACGGGAAGACCGCCGCCGCGAAGCTCGCGCACTATCAGCGGATGATGGCCCGGCGCCGGACCCCGAAGAACCGTCCCGACACCAACGGCTACCGCAAGGCCCGGCGGGCTGCCGCGAAGCTGCACAAGACGATCGCCCGGCAGCGGCAGGACACCGCCCGCAAGTGGGCCAAGGGTGTGGTCCGTGACTTCGACCACCTCGCCGTCGAAGACTTCCGCCCGAAGTTCCTCGCCAAGACCACCATGGCCCGCAAAGCGGCCGACGCCGCGATCGGCGCCACCAAGACCGCCCTGGTCGAGATGGCCCGCAAGCACGGCAAGACCGTGCACCTGGTCCACCCCGCGCACACCACGATGGACTGCGCACACTGCGGAGCGAGAGCCAAGCACCGCCTACCTCTTTCCGAGAGAACGTATACGTGCACCGCGTGCGGAACCGTGTCCCCCAGGGACAAGAACTCCGCCCGCGTGATGCTCGTCCGGGCTGGTCTCGTACCCGGCTAGTGCTGATCTTGTAAGACCTGCACCCC
>NZ_JBHYVA010001118.1:0-1351 GCF_042750055.1 Streptomyces sp. NPDC059456 | reverse complement strand
GTCCAGAGGGCGGCGGGGCCGTGGGGGGCCAGGGTGGTGATGGCTGCCGGGGAGACGGCCAGGCCGAGGCCCGTGGAGAGTTCGAAGCGGGCGAGGGTGCGGCCCAGGGCGCCGGCCGGGGCGAGGTGGGTGGCCAGGGCGGTGGCGCTGCCGGCGTAGACGATCTCGCCGAGGGTGCAGACCACGGACACCGCGGCCACCGCCGGCGCAGCCCAGCCGTGTCCCAGCGACGTGGCCCCGAGGAAGCCGACGTACGAGGCCGTGAGGACGAGGCCGGCGAGGGCCATCACGGTGCGCCGGGGGAAGCGGGACAGCACGGCGGTCACCGGGACCTGGAGGGTGACCACCAGCACCGTGTTGGCCACGAAAATGGCGGCCGACCACACCGGGGACGCGTGCAGCTGCGTCACCAGGACCAGCGGGAGCGCGATTTCGGGGACGTTGAGGCAGAAGGCGTAGACGACGTTGGCGGCGAGCAGTGCGCGCATCCGGGCCCGGGGGGCCGGCCCGTCGCCGGTGTCCGCGACCCGGACCCCGTCCGCGCGGAGACCGACCGACCGGGCCAGGGCCGCGGCGGCGAGGTAGGCGAGTCCGGTGACCGCCGCCAGGGCCTGCAGGGCGGTGGCGCCGCCCGCCAGGCACGCCGTGGCCACCAGGGCGCCCACCCCCAGCGCCGCGTTGCGCAGGGCGCGGCCTGCCGCGAGGGCGGCGTCGCGCTCGCGGCCGTGGGTGACCGTGGCCACCAGGGCGGCGTGGGCGGCCGGCCACGCCTGGTTGCCGATGCCGAGGAAGAGCGCCGCCGCGGCGAACGGCCCGACGTGTCCCGCGGGGGTGGCCAGCAGCAGTGCCACGCCCAGTACCCGTACGAGCATCGACGCCGCGACGACGGTGCTGCGTGCGCCCCGGTCCAGCCATCGGCCCACCGCGGGCATGCACGCCAGGCCCGCGACGATGCCGGCCGTCATGGCGGTACCGGTGGCCGGCGCCGAGAGGCCCAGCACGGTCACCCCGTAGAGCAGCAGGAACGGGCGCAGCAGGCCGGTGCCGAGCGCGTCCACGGCGACGGCGACGGCGTAGCGGGGGCCTCCGCAGGCGCGGACGAGGGCGGCGGGCCGGAGCCTGGCCGTCGGGGTGCGGTGCGCGGCGGCCCGTGTGGCGGGTCGTGGGTTGCGGAGTGGGGTGTGCTGTGGGGTGCGGTGTGGGGTGTGCTGCGGGGGGAGTGGCATGGCGTCAACGGTGCGTTTGGGCAACGGGTTCGCCGCGTGCGTTTTAGGTGTTCGAGAAACGACTACCTGGCCCCCCGGCCCGGGGGTGTATTTGGGGCCGGGTAGGTTAGGGTATACAAACGCCG
>NZ_JBHYVA010001117.1:0-1353 GCF_042750055.1 Streptomyces sp. NPDC059456 | reverse complement strand
CGGCCGTGGTCCGGGCCTCCAGCAGGTCCGTGAGCCGGCGCTCGGCCGCGGCCGGGTCGAAGCGGGCCGTGACCTGGGCCAGCCGCATCCGGATCGCGTGGCAGGTGGGCGCGTCGGCGCCCTGCCGCAGGCCGAGTTCGAGGAGCTCGGTGGCGCCGCGGGCGTCGCCCTGGGCCAGGAGCTCCTCGGCGGCTTCGCGCAGGACTTCGGCGTCGGAGGGCTCGCCCGGGGCGTGGTCGCCGGCGGCGGCGAGCAGGTGCGAGGCGACCGCGGTCGCCGGGTCGCCGTCCGCCCGCAGCAGCAGGGCCGCCCGGCGGTGCAGTTCGGCGCGGGCGGCGGGCCCGGTGTCCTCCAGTACGGCGGCCCGCGCGGCGGGGTGCCGGAAGCGGGTGCCGTCCAGCAGGCCGCAGGCCTCCAGCGCGGCCAGGGCCCGCCGGGCGGCCGGAGCCGGCCCGCCCAGCAGCCGTACGACCCGCTCCGCGGTGGCGCGTTCGCCGAGCACCGCGGCGGCGCGGGCCGCCGCGAGCGCGGTGGGCCCGCTGCGGTGCAGGCAGGTGGTGACGGCCTGGGCGAACGGGCCGCCCGGCTCGGGCGCGTCGCACGGCCCGTCCCCGCCCTCCTCGACGAGGGCGCGCAGCAGGAGCGGGTTGCCGCCGCTGATGCGGTGCGGCCCGTCGGCCGGCCGGAGCCCGCCGAGGAGGGCGGCGACCTCGTCACGGCCGAGCCGGTCGAGGCGGACCCGGCCGAAGTGCGGCTGGCGCATCAGCTCGGTGGTGAACACCGGGTCCAGGCCCTCGGCGTGCGGGGAGCCGGTCAGTACGGTCAGGACGGCGGCCGAACGGGCGTGCCGGGCCAGGTACCGCAGGTACTGCAGGGAGGCGTCGTCGGCGTGCTGGACGTCGTCGACGACGAGCACGACCGGCCGCTCGGCGCTCAGCTCGCGCAGCCGCGCGCAGAAGGCCTGCATGGCTTCCACCCGCGCCGGTGCGGGCGCCGGCAGCGGCGCCGGCGCGGGCAGGGCGAAACCCCCCTCGCCGTGGGCGAGCTGTCGCAGCACACCGAGGGCGACGTGGCGCTCCTCCGGGCAGGCGACCGCGGACAGGACCAACGCCCCGGCCGCGCGGGCCCGTTCGGCGGCGGTGTCCGCCAGCGTGCTCTTGCCGCAGCCGGTGGAGCCTTCGGCCAGAACGATCCGCGCACGCCCCTCGGCGCACTCCGCGAGCGCCTCGTCCAGCGCTCCGATCACCGCGTCCCTGCCCACCAGCGTCACACGTGCCCCCGTCATCGAAACTCCACCCCTCACCCGGGTCAGGGTCGAAGCCGTGCCTACAGGGGTGGTCGAGCGGGAACCTG
>NZ_JBHYVA010001116.1:0-1362 GCF_042750055.1 Streptomyces sp. NPDC059456 | reverse complement strand
GCCCCGGCCTGGTGCCCCGGCGGCTCGGCCGGGGTCGGGGCGGCCTTCTGTGGCAGAAGCCGTGACCGGAATCGAACCGGCGTAACTCGCTTTGCAGGCGAGTCCCTCAACCACTCGGGCACACGGCTGTGAGGTGGTGATGGGTATGACCGTACGGGCGGGGGTGAGGGGGAGGAAGGGGAGCGGGCGGGGTGCAATGTGAATGCCATGCCGCGTTCACAGTTCCCGGGTCCTAGGACTCGCGGCCGACTCGGGATCCGCCGAATTGACAGGGGTGCAACCGGGCCACGGGCCTTACCCTGGGGCGATGAGCGCCCTTGAACCCCGCGTGCCACAGCGCAGTGTGCCCGTTCCGCCCGAGCCGCAGGGCGGGATCCTGGGGCCCGCGTACCGGACGCTCAGCATCGGGATCATCTCCGTCATCTTCCTCATCGCGTTCGAGGCGACCGCCGTGGGCACCGCCATGCCCGTCGCCGCCCGCGAGCTGGACGGGATCGCGCTCTACGCCTTCGCCTTCTCCGCGTACTTCACCACCAGTCTCTTCGGCATGGTGCTGTCCGGGCAGTGGGCCGACCGGCAGGGGCCGTTGCGGCCGCTGACCGTCGGGATCGGGGCGTTCGCCGCCGGGCTCGTGTGTGCCGGGACCGCGGGCGACATGTGGGTGTTCGTCCTCGGGCGGGCCGTGCAGGGGTTCGGCGGCGGGCTGGTCATCGTCGCGCTCTACGTCGTGGTGAGCCGTGCGTACGAGGAGCGGCTGCGGCCCGCGATCATGGCCGCCTTCGCCGCGAGCTGGGTGGTGCCGTCGATCGTCGGGCCGCTGGCCGCGGGGACCGTCACCGAGCACCTCGGCTGGCGGTGGGTGTTCCTCGGGATACCCGGCCTCGTGGTCGTGCCGCTCGTCGTCGCGCTGCCCGCGATACGGCGGACCGCGTCCGGCCCGGTGGACACGGGCGCCCCGCCCGCCGCCTTCGACCGGCGGCGGATCCGGCTCGCCTTCGGGATCTCGCTCGGGGCGGGGTTGTTGCAGTACGCGGCCCAGGACCTGCGCTGGCTGTCGCTGGTGCCGGCCGTCGCGGGCGCGGCGCTGATGGTGCCCGCCGTACGGGGGCTGCTGCCGCGCGGCACGTACCTCGCCCGGCGCGGGCTGCCTTCGGTGGTGCTGCTGCGCGGGGTGGCGGCGGGGTCGTTCATCGCGGCGGAGAGCTTCGTGCCGCTGATGCTGGTCACCCAGCGGGGGCTGAGCCCGACGCTGGCCGGGTTCTCGCTCGCGGCGGGCGGGCTGACCTGGGCCGGCGGCTCGTGGCTGCAGTCGAAGGGGCGGATGGCGCCGTACCGGGAACGGCTGATGGTGCTGGGGATGGT
>NZ_JBHYVA010001115.1:0-1363 GCF_042750055.1 Streptomyces sp. NPDC059456 | reverse complement strand
GGGCCGGTGAGGCCGAGCAGGGCCGAGAGCCGGTTGGGCAGGCTCCAGCCGCCGCCGGGCATCGGCCGGAGACCCTGCGGAACCCGTCCAACGGGGTCCTCGCGGAACGCGCCGGAACCGGCGTGGACCGGACGCGGCCCGGCACCGGCCGGAAGGCCGCGCCCGCGGAACCGCGGGCCGGGGCACGGGACCCGGACCGGCACCCGCCCCGCAGACCGACACCGCTCCCCGCCGGCGAGGGGCCCTAGACCGCCCGGACTTCGGTGTTCTGGCCGGCGTGGAGCAGCCAGGTTCCGTCGGGCTGCCTGGTCATGACGTAGAGCGGGGCGCCCTCCGTGTCACCGGCCGGCGCGTGGTACACCTGCCGGACCTTCACGGCCGCGACGTCCGGCGTCAGGAACTGCGTGTGGACCGTCTCGTACGTGACCTCGCCGTCCCAGCTCGCGTCCGGCAGTACCGTGCGGGTGAACTCGGCGATCGCGTCGAGGCCGATGAGGACCTTGCCGTGGGCGGTCGTCCAGAGGGCGTCGGGGTGGAAGAGCCCGAGGAAGCCCTCGGCGTCCTTGGCGCGCTGCGTGCGCTCGACGGTGGCCACGACCTGCTCGATGGCCTTGATGTCCGCGGTTTCGGTGTTCATGTGGATCACTCTGGTACCTCAAGTCGGCTTGAGGTCAAGGCCTCGGGTCCCCTGCGCGCGGGCGCCCGGAGTTCCGGTGCCGGGCCGGCGGGCCTACTCCCTGCGCCGGCGGATGCGGGCCGCGAGTACCGCGACGTCGTCCTCGGCGTGGCGGGCGTCCAGGCCGGCCACCACGGCGTCCACCAGCTGTTCCACCGCCGCGCCCACCGGCAGCCGCAGCCCGGCCAGCCGGGCCAGCGACACGTCGATGTCCTCGCCGCGCCGCTCCACCAGCCCGTCGGTGAACATCAGCAGGGTCTCCTCGGTGGTGATCGCCCGGGTGACGCCCTCGTAGCCGCCGATGCCGGTGCCCAGCGGCGGGCCGACGGGGACCTCCACCAGCGCGGCCGAGCTGTCCGCTCCGAAGACCGCCGGCGGCAGATGGCCGGCGCTGGCGAAGTCCGCGACGCCGCGCGTGGGGTCGACCCGTACCAGCAGGCAGGTGGCCGGCCGGCGGGCCGGGTCCTCGGCCACCAGGGCGTCCAGCTGGCGCAGCACGCGGTGCGGGGCGAGGTCGGTCGCGGCCACGTCGCGCAGCGTGGAGCGGTAGGCGTTCATGTCCACCGCGGCGTCGAGCCCGTGGCCCATCACGTCCCCGACCACCAGCAGGGTGGTGGCGGTATTGTTCCGCACCCGGGAGAAACCATACCCCCCCCCCCGGGGGCCCGGGGCCCCCCCCCCCCCCCC
>NZ_JBHYVA010001114.1:0-1364 GCF_042750055.1 Streptomyces sp. NPDC059456 | reverse complement strand
AAGGAACGGACGCTTCCTTTGTACTCACCCTCTCGGGCTTTCCTCCGGGCTTTCGTTCTTCGTTCTTGCGTTTCCGACTCTATCAGACTCTTTCGGGCCTGACCCCCAGTCAGCGGGGTTTGTCTTCCGGGCTGTTGGGCCCTTCCGACTCCCAGAACTCTAGTGGATTTCCCGGCCGATTCATAATCGGCCTTCGGAAATGCATTCGGGCATGCCGAATTCGTTCCCGGTGGGAGATCGTGCTGAGTTGGGTGCCGCAACGAGGCGGCGGGATGCGTCGTCGCCAAAACCTTCCGGCTCTGGGACAACTCGAAGAACCTTACGGACTGGTGGAGTCCGTGTCAACTCCACCGTTCATGACCTGGTCAGCTCGGCGACTGGAGGTCTTCGACGCGGTCCAGGAGCCGGGTCAGCATGTCGCCCAGCACGCCGCGCTCCGCCGTGGAGAGGTCCTGGAGGAGGTCCTCCTCGAAGACCGTGGCCGCACGCATCGCGTCGAGCCACTTGCTGCGGCCCTCGTCCGTGAGCTCCACGATCACGCGGACCCGGTTGGACTCGTCCCGCTCGCGCGTCACCAGTCCCTCCGCCGTCATGCGGTCGATCCGGTGGGTCATCGCCGCCGGCGTGAGGCCCAGCTGCTTCGCGAGCTCGCTCGGACCCATCCGGTACGGGGATCCGGAGATGACGAGGGCCTTGAGGACCTCCCACTCCGCGTTGCTGATGCCCAGCGCGGCGGTCTGGCGTCCGTACGCGACGTTCATGCGGCGGTTCAGCCGGCTGAGCGCCGATACGACCTTCTCGACCTGCGGATCGAGGTCCTGGAATTCGCGCTGATAGACGGCGATCTGCTCGTCGAGGCTCGGCTCGTGGACGGGCGCGGTGCCGTCGGGGGTGTCACCCATGGTTCGAAGTATCGCATGAGCTCGTTGGCGTCTAACTCCTTCGATGTGTAGAGTTAAGGATCGAAGTTTAGGTATGAAGTCTTCGGGCTTCAGTTCTCAAGGCAGGTGAGAAGTGACCAAGGTGATGGGCGCTGCGATGCGGCGGATCCAGGCCGGCAACGCGTTGACCGCGTTCGGCATCGGTTTCACGGTTCCGTTCCTCTACATCTACGTGGCGCAGGTGCGAGGTCTGGGTTCCATGGCGGCCACGAGCGCGTTCGTGGCCTTCGCCGTGAGTGCCCTGGTCGCGCTGCCCCTCACCGGTCGGGTCATCGACCGCCGGGGTCCCGTCCCCGTGGTCATCGGTGCGGCCGTCGCCGCCTCGGCGGGCGCGCTGTCGCTCGGGCTGTCCACGGGCATCGTGCCGGTATACATAACCACCGCCCCCGCCGGGCCCGGACCGTCTGTGCGGCGGGCCGGCCG
>NZ_JBHYVA010001113.1:0-1365 GCF_042750055.1 Streptomyces sp. NPDC059456 | reverse complement strand
GCCTCCCCACCCCGTCGGGACCTCCGGCCAGGGCCATGATGCCAACGCTCGCAGCCACGCGTCCCCGGTTCGGCGGGAAGGCCCCTCCTCCGCGCCGGGGAGGTGCGGGAAAAGGGGGAGCCGGAGAAAACTTAGGCCCCCCTTACCAGTTTCAGCCAAGGTTAGGCTAACCTTCCCTCCGAACGGCCCAGTGGCCGCCCGGCACGCACGAAAGCGGACATAGACATGCCCAAGTCCCGTACCTCCTACCTCTCCCGCCGCGGTCTCATCGCGGCCGGCGGCGCCCTCGGCCTCGTCGCGGCCCTCACCGCGTGCGGCGGATCCGACGCGAAGGACGGGGCGGGCGACAAGGACAAGGGCTCCGCCGCGTCCGGCCCCTGGACCTTCAAGGACGACCTCGGCAAGGACATCAGCCTCAAGGCGAAGCCGAAGAACATCGTCGCGTTCACCGGTACCGCCGCCGCGCTGTACGACTACGGCATCCAGGTCAAGGGCGTCTTCGGCCCGACCAAGACCGCCGACGGCAAGGCCGACGTGCAGGCCGGCTCGATGGACGTCTCCAAGGTCGAGATCCTCGGCAACGTCTACGACGAGTTCAACGTCGAGAAGTACGCGGCCCTCCAGCCCGAGCTGCTCGTCACCAACACCTGGGACGGCACCTACTGGTACGTGCCCGAGGCCTCCAAGGACAAGATCCTGAAGCTGGCCCCGGCCGCCGCCGTCGGCGTCGGCGGCGACGTCTCCATGGACAAGGCCCTGGAGCGCACCGCGGACCTCGCCAAGTCCCTGGGCGCCGACCTGAACACCAAGCAGTCCGCCGACGCCAAGGCCCGCTTCGACGCGGCCGCCGCCAAGGTCCGCGAGGCCACCAAGGCCAACCCGGGCATCAAGGTCCTCGTCGGCTCCGGCTCCGCCGACCTGTTCTACGCCTCCACCCCCGACACCTCGGCCGACCTGAAGTACTTCAAGTCCCTGGGCGTCGAGTTCATCACCCCGGACAAGCTGGACACCGGCGGCTTCTTCGAGAGCCTGAGCTGGGAGAACGCCGGCAAGTACAAGGCCGACCTGGTCCTGCTCGACAACCGCACCGGCACGCTGCAGCCGGAGGAGCTCAAGGCCAAGCCGACCTGGGCCGAGATGCCCGCAGTCAAGGCCGGCCAGGTCGCCCCGCGCGTGACCGAGCCGATCTACTCGTACGACAAGTGCGCCAAGATCCTGGAGGACCTCGCGAAGGCCATCCAGGGCGCCAAGAAGGTCAGCTGACCCTCGGCGCCCGGACCGGGCGCCGCATCCACTCCCAGGGGGGACCCTCCGCATGACCGCCACCGCATCCGATGCCGCGGCTTCGGACGTCGCGTCCGAAGC
>NZ_JBHYVA010001112.1:0-1386 GCF_042750055.1 Streptomyces sp. NPDC059456 | reverse complement strand
GGCCCCCCCCGGCCGCCCCCGGCCCGCCGTCCTCGTCGGTTCCGAGGATGCCGACCAGCAGGGCCACGTCCCGGACCGGGCGTCCGACGGCGGCCGCCCTGAGTGCCTGGTGGCCGGGGTTGGTGCCCCGTCCGTCGTCCTCGAGGAGGTTCACCGGTTCGGCCACCTCCTCGACCGGCCGGCAGGTGCCCGCCGTCTCCAGCAGGGTGCGTATCGGTTCGGCGCTCGTCGGGGCCGGCGCGTCGGTGGTGTCGGGGAGCCCGCGGGGATCGTCGTCCTGCGTCGCCGCGAGCGTGATGGGGTCCTTCATGGAAAGCTCCGTTCGCCGACGCGCGGGTCTGCACATCGCGCCGGTCAACGTGCGTCATGGGAAGCGCACGCTTGGTCACATTCAGCGGCACCCCGCTGCGCTGCGCCATACGGGGCGGGCAAACGGGGGAGCCGCTTCTCCCCGCCCGGCCACCTCGGGCCACGGTTCGAGATGCGCCCGCGCGGCGCTGCTGGTTCGCTGAATCCGCCCTCCTTACCCCCCACACCCGAGGAGTGATCATGAGCGCAGGCGAATCCCACGGCCGGGTCCGGCAATTGCGCGAGAAGGCGCAGGAGCTGAACAAGGCTGCCGAACGCTCCACCGATCCGGAAGAGCGCCGCAGGCTCCAGGACAAGGCCCGCCGGCTCCAGGAGCAGAGCGAACGGGAGGGCAAGATCGACGACCGGGGCATGGATCCCATGTAGCCGCGCGCCGGTCCACCCATCGGCCGGTGGCCACGGGGCACCGGCCGATGCGTACGTCGGGCGACGTCGCACGACGTCGCGTCAGCAGTTCCGCGGACAGGTCTGGGGACGGTGCATGAAGGCTACGGACGTACTGGCGGATGCGTACGGGCGCATCCGCGAGGTGGTGCACGAGACGGTCGGGGGGCTCTCGGCCGAGGAGCTGAACGCGCGCCCGGACCCGGGGGCGAACTCGATCGCGTGGCTGGTGTGGCACCTGACCCGGGTGCAGGACGACCACGTCGCGGACGCCTCGGGCCTGGAGCAGATCTGGACGGCCCAGGGGTGGTTCACCCGGTTCGGCCTGCCGCTGCCCGCGGCGGCGACCGGCTACGGGCACACCGCCCAGCAGGTCGGAAAGGTCCGGGTCGCGTCGGACGAGCTGCTGCTCGGGTACTTCGACGCCGTCCACGAGCAGAGCACCGGCTTCATCCGTGGGCTCGCCGCCACCGATCTGGAGCGGGTGGTCGACGCGGCCTGGGACCCGCCGGTCACCCTGGGGGTGCGGCTGGTCAGCGTCCTGTCCGACGACCTCCAGCACGCCGGTCAGGCCGCGTACGTACGCGGGACGCTGCGGCGTCGATAGCGACCCCGGGGGGTACGAGACGAGCG
>NZ_JBHYVA010001111.1:0-1388 GCF_042750055.1 Streptomyces sp. NPDC059456 | reverse complement strand
CGGCGCGGGGGGGGGGGGGGGGCGGCCCCGCCCCCCCCCACGGTGGAACGGTTGCGTGAAGCGGTGTGTCCGGGAGCCCTCAGGCCTGCGCACCCAGGTGCCGGGCCAGGAACGCGACGCTCTCCGCGACGATCGCGGGGACGTCGGGGGAGCCGAGGAAGATGTGGTCGGCGTCCTCGACGGGCCGCAGCGCCACCTCGCCGCCGGCGCCCGTCAGCGCCTCGGCCAGGACCTCGCTCTGGCTGTACGGGACGAGGCCGTCCCGGGTTCCGTGCACGAGCAGGAACGGGGGCGGGTTCGTGCCCGGGACCGCGTACGTGACCGGGCTCGCGGCCCGGGCCGCGTCCGGACGCTCGGCCACGGACCCGCCCAGCAGGGCCTCGTAGGGGTCCGGGAACTCGATGCCGGAGGGCATCGGCGGCATCGGGTGCGCGGCCAGGGCGACCAGGTCGGAGACCCCGTACCAGTCGACGACGGCCAGCACGCCGGTGTCGCCCGAGCCGACGCCGTGGGCGCCCTCCAGCGCCTCCAGCGCCGCGGCGTCGGCGCTGCCGGGGCGGACGACGCCGGCGAGCGCGGCCAGGTGGCCGCCCGCCGACTCGCCCCAGACGCCGATCCGGTCCGCGTCGATGCCGAGGGCGGCGGCGAACCACCGGACGTAGCGGATCGCGGCCTTGACGTCGTGCAGCTGCGCCGGGAAGGGGGCTTCGAGGCTGTGCCGGTAGTCGATGGAGACGAGTGCGAGGCCGGCGCCCAGCACGGCGCCGTGCAGCAGGGCGGCGGGCACGGTCGGCGGCGGGTAGCGCCGGTCGCCGTCCAGCCAGCCGCCGCCGTGGATCCAGACCACCGCCGGGAAGGGGCCCTCGCCCGCGGGGAGCTGTACGTCGAGGAGGCGGGGGCGGTAGCCGGGCGTGGTCGCGTACGTGATCCCGTCGAAGCGGCGCACGCCGTCGGGGCCGGTCACGGGCGTGACCGGCTGCTGGTACGGCGGGGGCGGCCAGGTCATGTCGGCGATGTCGAACTCGGCGGGGGGCGATTGCGTCATCAGGGCTCTTCCCGTGTCGTGGTGCGGCCTCGGCGGCCGGCGGATCCGGTGCGGCGGTCCAGGCTTCGTAACGTTTGTCCGAAATGCTTGCGCGGGGCACCGGGGGAGGCTTAACGTGTTACACGTGTAATCACGACTCTAGCGACGCATTTCCGCTGACGACAAGCCCACGGGACGTTCAAGTTCCCGGCCAGTTACACGAGACACTCCGCGGCGGCGTCGCCTTCCCCCTCCGGGAGCACGTCATGCTCACCACCGCTTCCACCGCCTCCACCGCCACCCTCCCCGCGCAGGCCGCCGGCCCCGGGGGCCGGGCGCCGCCGGCCCGGGCCCGGCCGGCGCC
>NZ_JBHYVA010001110.1:0-1389 GCF_042750055.1 Streptomyces sp. NPDC059456 | reverse complement strand
CCGACCCCGAGCGGGGGGGGGGCGGCGGGGCGCCCCCGCGGGGGCCGCTCCCCTCCCCCACCACCCCCCCCAATCCGACGTCGGGGCGGCCGCGGGCCCCGCCCCCGCCCCCGAGCCGGGCCGCGGCCGCGGCGACCTCGGCGGCCAGTTCGGCGTAGGTGACCGTGCCCGCGCCGGAGACGACCGCCGGGGCTTCGGGGTGGGAGGCGCAGCTGTCCGCGAAGTAGTCGATCATGGTGCGGGACGGCTCGGGCCGGGGGCCGCGGCCCGCGGTGAGTTCGTCCAGACGCGCACGCTCCGCGTCCGACAGGACGGTCAGGCCGGCGATCGGGGTCTCGTCGTCCATCGCCGCTGCCGCGGCCACCCGCAACAGCCGCCCGCCCAGTTCCTCCGCGGTGGCGCCGTCCAGCACCTCGGTGGCGTACCGCAGCACCAGGGTCAGTTCGCCGTCGGATTCCGCAACGCTGACATCGAGGTCGGCCAGAGCGGCGGCGTGGGGCAGCGGTACGGCCTCCAGCACGAGACCGCCCACCCGGCACTCGCGGCCGGCGATCTCCTCGGCGAGCGCGGACAGGCCGTCCGGAGCGCCCGGTGGTGTGGCGGTCCAGCCGAACATGGTGGTGAACAACGGCCCCCGGGCGGCATCCCGGGCCGGCCGGACCGCTGCGGCAATGAGCGGCAGAGGGTACTGCCGGGCGGCCAGGGCGCGCCGGAAGCGGACGGCGGTGTCGCGGACCAGCCCTGCGAACGAACCGTCCACCGGTACCTCCATCGGTACCGGCAGGGTGTTCACGCAGTACCCCACCACCTGGCCGGAGCGGGCGTCGGGGCGGACCGCGGTCGGCACGCCCACCACGAACCGGCGTTCGCCGGACAGCCGCGCCAGCAGGACCGCGTAGCAGCTGAGCAGCACCACGAACGGCGTGGTGCCCAGCCGGCGCGCGGTGCCCCGGACCTGCTCGCTCAGGCCCGTGCCGAACGGCAGCCGGAGCAGGGAGCCGGACCACGTGCGCGTCGGAGGGCGTGGACGGTCCAGGGGCAGGCGTAGCGCGCTGTCCGCGGTGTCGGCCAGCAGGTCGATCCACTCGTTGCGCATCCGCGCGCCCGCAGGCCCGGTCAGGAGCCGGTGTTCGGCGGCGACCACCTCGGACATGCCCGGCGCGGGCGCCGGAGTGTCGGTGGCGCCGTCCGCCAGCTCACGGTACCGGTCGCCCAGCTGGGCGAGAAGCAGGCCGAGCGACCACAGGTCGGCGGCGATGTGATGGACCGCCAGCAGGAGTACCGGGTCCTGCCCGCCCGGCCGGATCAGGGTGAACCGGGCCAGCGGTCCCCGCTCCGGGTCGAGCGGGTCGGGGGCGCGCGCGCGCACCAGCGCGTCGAATCCCTCGG
>NZ_JBHYVA010001109.1:0-1394 GCF_042750055.1 Streptomyces sp. NPDC059456 | reverse complement strand
GCCGATCGGACGTCCCTGCCGGCGTCAGACGCCGGAGGTGCCCGCCAGCGGCATCGAGGCCGCCACGAGCTTGCCGCCGGCGGCGGCCTTGTCCAGGGCGTCGCGCAGCAGGTCCTCGCGGGGCTGCTGACCGATGGAGCCGACCGGCGCGGCGTAGATCAGCACGCGCTGGGTCTTGTTGACGGCGGCCCGCCAGCCGTCGGTGACCGACAGCGCCTGGTGCGCCTGCCACCAGGCGACCTGGCCGCCGCCCTCGGCGCCGGGCTGGAGCACGGCGTGCAGCTGGCCCGCGGCGAGCAGCACGGACCAGCCGCCGAGCGGGGAGGGCAGCTCGGCGGTGTCGGTGACCGGGATGAAGCCCTGCTCGATGAGGAGCGGCAGGAAGTCGTCGCCGGGACCGGTGGTGCCGGGGCGGGCGATCGGTGCGGTCGGCTCCACGACGAGGGCGGGGTGCAGCTCGCCGCCGATCAGGACCAGCCCGCTGGTGATGCCGAGGACTGCCTGGCCGCCGGGCACGTTCTGCGGGGCGTTGCCGCCGGCCGGGCCGTCGCCGGTGATGCTGCGGACCGCGCCCTGGAGCTGCTCCTCGGAGACGGTCACCACCTGCGAGGGGATGCAGCCGGCGTGGGCGAAGGCGAGGACGGCCGTCTCCTCGCCGACGAACAGCACCGTGCTGGTGCGGTCGGTCTCGGGGTCCCCGGGGGTGCGGCAGGAGGTGCAGTCGTAGCTGCGCGGTGCGTCGTCGCCGGTGAGCAGCCTCTCGGCTTCTTCGTCACCGATCTCGGCACGTACCTCATCACTGACGTCGAGCATGCGGGGCACGGGCTGGCTCCTCGGACTAGGCGAACGCGGGCCGGGCGGTTCCCGGCACGCCGGGCTCAACGGTCGAGCGGCGGCCGGGGTCACGCCGTTGGAGGGAACGGAATCGAACCGGGCCCCCGGAGGGGTGAACGGTCGGACCGGGGCTTTGTTTTCGTGCCAACTGTTTTTTGCATGCGCCCAGTTGGTGGTCGTTCCTGGCCGCTTCCGGCAGGGGTGGCGGCTCGGCCGACCGGGTGTCGCGCGGGGCGCGCCGCGTGGCGGGCCCGGCGGGCGCCACGGCGCTGCGTAGCGTGACGCGATGCCCGACCTCCGGATCCGGTGGGCCGCTGTCGCGGCCGCCGTTGCCGCTGCCGCGCCGGCCCTCGTCCTCGTACTCCCGTCGGGGGCCGGCGCGGCTCCGCCGCCGCCCGCGCCGGGGCCCGTGGGGGCGGCCCACCCCGGCTCGCCCGGGATCATCGGGACCGGCCCCGGGGACTGCGGGCCGGGCGGGGAGTGGCACTGGGACTGAGTGGCCGACTGCGAGAGCTGCGTGCTCTGGTCGGTCAACACCGGCATAGGATTCTACGGGGGCC
>NZ_JBHYVA010001108.1:0-1395 GCF_042750055.1 Streptomyces sp. NPDC059456 | reverse complement strand
GGACGAGGTATTCCAGGGGCCGGGCGGGGGCCACGCCGATCTCGGCGACGAGCCGTCCGAGCCCTTGCGACCAGCCGGGGTTGAGGTGCTCGTCGCAGCGTACGAAGAACGCCCCGTCCTCGCTGTCGCCGGCGAACGCCCCGCTGCGGTACAGGCCGCGCAGCAGGTGGACGACGGCTCCGCGCAGTTCGTCGCGCAGTTGCGGGGTGTGGGGTTCGAAGGCGAGCGCCCGGGCCTGCCGGTCCAGGGCGAGGCGCAGCATGGTCATCAGTCTGCGCACGCTGAGCTGGGAGTAGTCGGGGTCCCGGGAGAGGGTGCGGGCGGAGGCCAGCCGGTAGCCGTCGCGCTCGGCGCGGAACACGTCGATGCCGAGGAGGTGCAGTTCGTCGCAGTCGGTGTCGCCCAGGCGCTGGAAGGCGGTCACGGCGTCGGCGGCCAGTGCGTTGGCGGGACCCCAGGGCAGTCCCAGGCTGCGCTCGCGCCCGGCGATGATCCCGGCGGCGAAGCCGGAGGGCGGGACCTGCACGGCCCGGCGGTCGGGGTCTTCGGGCGTGACGGTCCCGAGCCAGGGGTGGTAGGCGGCGGCGTACGAACTGTCGAAGGCGGCGCGCCAGCGGGCGACGGCGCGGACGGGCAGCCCCGGCGGCACGTCGAGGAGGGCGACGAACCGGCGCTGCCGTTCGGCCAGGGCGACCAGCCGCTGCTGGCGCCGCAGGATCTCGGGCAGCTGTGCGGCGGAGTCCAGGAGCAGGCCGCGCGGCCGGGCCGGGTGCAGGGTGAGCGGGACGGGCGCCGGCGGGCACGGCGCGAAGCTGCCCGCGAGCTCGCGTGCCGGGGTCTCGGTGACGGGGGCGCTCTCGCCGTACTGCCAGAGCAGATCGGGTACGCACAGCAGCGCGACCTCGGGGACCAGCGCCATCCGGTCCATGCCGACGACGTCGGCGGACACCGGGTCCTCGGCGCTCTCGGCGCCGCCGACGGGCAGCAGTTCGGCGGGGACCGGCCCCTGGAAGCTGTCGGCGCCGATGGACTCCCAGCGGTCCGCGCCCGGGCGGACGGGGCGGGAGAGGGCGGAGCCGAGGAAGGCGTCGGGGGGCAGCAGTGCTGCGGGCCAGGGCTCGCCGGGGGTCACCAGCAGGGATTCGGCGGCCAGTACGGAGGCGGCGTACCGGGGGTGCGCGGGGCTCAGGCCGAGCTCCGCGAACCGCTCCTGGCGGGGGCCGGCGGGGTCGCCGTCGGTCACGGTGACGGTGGCGGTGACGAGTTCGGCCTCGACGGCCGCCGGCGCACCGGCCGCGCCACCGGCGCCGGCACCGGCCGCGGCCCCGGTACCGGAGCGGTGGGAGCCGACGGGCGGCCGGTCCAGGACCGCGACCCGGGTGCGCGCCCCGGACG
>NZ_JBHYVA010001107.1:0-1407 GCF_042750055.1 Streptomyces sp. NPDC059456 | reverse complement strand
CCCCGGGGGCCCCCCCGCCCCCGTCCCCCCGCCGGGGGGGGGGGGGCCCGGGGCGCCGCGCCCCCCCCCCTCCCGGCGTCCGTACGGCGGTCACCGGAACGCGCGGGGCCGGGGTTCGGGGATACTGGACGGGCAGACCCAGAGGAAAGGCCACCACACGTGACTGAGATCGAGATCGGGCGCGGCAAGCGCGGCCGCAGGGCGTACGCGTTCGACGACATCGCCATCGTCCCGAGCCGGCGTACGCGGGACCCGAAGGAGGTCTCGATCGCCTGGCAGATCGACGCCTACCGCTTCGAGCTCCCGTTCCTCGCCGCCCCCATGGACTCGGTCGTCTCCCCGCAGACCGCCATCCGCATCGGCGAGCTCGGCGGCCTCGGCGTGCTGAACCTCGAAGGCCTGTGGACCCGCTACGAGGACCCGCAGCCGCTGCTCGACGAGATCACGGAGCTGGACGAGGAGTCCGCCACCCGTCGTCTCCAGGAGATCTACTCCGCCCCGATCCAGGCGGACCTGATCCGGCAGCGCATCAAGGAGGTCCGCGACTCCGGTGTCGTCACCGCCGCCGCGCTCTCCCCGCAGCGCACCGCCGAGTTCTCCAAGGCCGTCGTCGACGCGGGCGTGGACATCTTCGTCATCCGCGGCACCACCGTGTCGGCGGAGCACGTCTCCGGCGCCGCCGAGCCGCTGAACCTCAAGCAGTTCATCTACGAGCTCGACGTCCCGGTCATCGTCGGCGGCTGCGCCACGTACACCGCGGCCCTGCACCTGATGCGCACCGGCGCCGCGGGCGTCCTGGTCGGCTTCGGCGGCGGCGCCGCGCACACCACGCGCAACGTGCTCGGCATCCAGGTCCCGATGGCCACCGCCGTCGCGGACGTGGCCGCGGCCCGCCGCGACTACATGGACGAGTCCGGCGGCCGGTACGTGCACGTCATCGCCGACGGTGGCGTGGGCTGGTCCGGCGACCTCCCCAAGGCCGTCGCCTGCGGTGCGGACGCCGTGATGATGGGCTCCCCGCTGGCCCGCGCCACCGACGCGCCCGGCAAGGGCCACCACTGGGGCATGGAGGCCGTCCACGAGGACGTGCCGCGCGGCAAGAAGGTCGACCTGGGCACGGTCGGCACCACCGAGGAGATCCTCACCGGCCCGTCGCACATCTCCGACGGCTCGATGAACCTCTTCGGCGCGCTGCGCCGCTCGATGGCCACCACGGGCTACAGCGAGCTCAAGGAGTTCCAGCGCGTCGAGGTCACGGTCGCGGACTCCCAGCACCGCCGCTGACCCCACCACCGCACGCACGCACGCCGGAGGGGGCGGCCGCCCCCCCCCCGCGGGCGACACCAGCACCTGCTCGGGGGGGCGGCGTGGCGCCCAACGCCGCGGGGGGGGTGGAGGTGACAAGAA
>NZ_JBHYVA010001106.1:0-1411 GCF_042750055.1 Streptomyces sp. NPDC059456 | reverse complement strand
GAGCGTAGTGCCCGGCCGCGCCCACTGCTCGAGAGCGAGCTCTACTGCTCGGCGCGCGCGGCGCGGCGGGCGCGCGCCCGGGGGCGGGCCCCCCGCCCCCCACCCCCCCACCCCCCCCTTCGCCGTCCCGCCCCCGCGCCACCGCCCCTCGCCACCGCCCCTCGCCGCCGCCCCTCCCGCGCCCTGCGCTCCCGCACCCTCGCGTCCCCTGCGCCCTCGCGTCCCCTGCGCCCGTGTCCCCGCGCCGACTGGAGAACCGCCCATGCGCCCTCGTCCCCGCCCCCGCGTCCCCGCGTACGGTCCGCTGCTCGCCCTGCTGCTGCTGGTCGCAGGCCTGCTCCTGCCGGCCACGGCGGCGACGGCCGCGGACAACGGCACCTGGGGGGTGTTCCCGACGCCCCCGGCCGGCGCGCCGATGACCGACCGGGCGTACTTCTTCCACCAGGGCGCGGCCGGGACCACGGTCGGCGACAGCGTGACGGTCCTCAACTCCTCCGACAAGGAGCTGACCTTCCGGATCTTCGCCACCGACGCGGTGAACACCCTGGCCGGCGGCGCGTTCGCCCTGCTGCCGGTGGAGCAGAAGCCCCGGGGCGTGGGCGCGTGGATCGCGCTGCCGTCCGAGACCGCGACCACGGTGACCGTGCCGCCCAAGGGCCGCAAGGACATCCCGTTCACCGTGAAGGTCCCGCAGGACGCGACGCCCGGTGACCACGTCGGCGGGATCGTCGCCCTCAACACGGCCGTGGAGGGCATCCGGCAGGAGGGCAAGGTCCAGGTCGGGGTGAAACGGCAGGTCGGCGCGCGGCTGTACTTCAGGGTGCCGGGTCCGGTGACGCCGGGGCTGAGCGTGGAGGACGTGAAGGTCAGCCGGTCCGCGCCGCTCCTGCCGTGGGTCCAGGACGCCCGCGCCACGATCTCGTACACGCTGGTCAACCGGGGCAACGTGGTCGTCGAGCCCAAGGTGGCGGTGTCCGCCGAGGGGTTGTTCGGCCGTACGGTGCTGGACCGGCCGGCCCGTGAGCTGAAGCTGGTGCTGCTGCCCGGCCAGCGGGTGCAACTGACCGAACCGTGGGCGGACGCACCGCAGTCGGACTGGGTCACCGTACGAATCTCGGCCGGGGCGACGGCCTATCCGGACCTGGCGTCGGCTTCCGAGGCGGAGTTCATCGCCGTGCCGTGGCCCGCCGTCGGCGTGCTGCTCGTCCTGGCGGGCGCGGCCCTCGTCCTGCTGGTCCTGCGGCGGCGCCGCGCCCGGTCGGCCGCGGACGCCGGCGAACCCGCCGAGCCCGCGGCGGACTTGGCCGGAACCCGCTGACCGCGGGGCCGGGCCCGGGAGCACCGGCGGGCAGCGGGCACAGCGGGCAGCGGGGCGCGGGAACGGAGCTCGCCCCCCGCGTGAGGCGTGCGG
>NZ_JBHYVA010001105.1:0-1411 GCF_042750055.1 Streptomyces sp. NPDC059456 | reverse complement strand
TCACATTTTCGTCGGCAGCGTCTGTTGTTTATAAGAGACCGCCACCGCGGCGACGAGGGCACCGCGATCCTGGCCGCCGCCGCGGCCGCCGACCCCGCGCGCCCGGTCCGCCTCGGCCTCGGCGGCAACGGCATAGGCCCGGCCGGCGCCCGGTCCCTCGCCGACGCCCTCGGCGGCATCGAAGCCCTCGACCTCGGCCGCGCGATGTCCGAGCGCAGCCTCGGCTCCACCGGCAACGACACCGGCGACGAAGGTGCGTACGCCCTGGCCGCGGCCCTCCCCGGCAGCCCGCTGCGCCGCCTCGAACTGCGCCACACCGGGCTCACCGGGCGCGGCGCGAAGTGCCTGCTGGCCGCCGTGCCCCAGGACTCCCCGCTGGAGTACGTCGGCCTCGGCCCCGGCCTGCCCCGCAAGGTGAAGCGGTCCTTCACCACCCGGCTGCGGCCCGCCCGGCCCGCCCACCCCGACCTCGGCGCGATCACGAGCGTGTACCGGTGAGCGCCCGCACCGAACTGCCCGGCGGATTCCTGGAAGAGGACGGCCCGGCCTGGCAGCGGATCCGCCGCCACGCCGTGCCCGGCTGGATGATCGAGCGCGCCACCGGCCACCGGCTGGCCGGCGACTGGCGGTCGGCCTGCGCGGCCGCCGCCGTGGACGTCCGCTTCGACCTGCCCGCGCTCGCCGCCCGTCACGGATCCCCGGTCGCGGAGGCGGTGGAGGAGGACCTGCGCCACCTCGCCCCCGACCTGGTGCGCTGGCACCTGCCCCGCGTCCTGGGCGGCCGTACGACCATCGAGCCCGAGGTGCGCGTCCTGCTCGCCCGCTACGGGGCCGGCGCCGACGCGCCCGTGCTGTCCGTGGCCACCGGTCCGATGATCGACGGCCCGCAGCGGCTGCAGCTGCACTGCGCGCCGGTCCACCCGGCCGAACTCGGCCGCATCCACTCCGGAGCCGTCAACCAGCCGCGCACCGAGGACTGGACCGCGGTGCGCCCGCTGTGGGACGCCCGGCACACCGCCGCACTGCGCGAACGCCACACCGGCGGCGCGGACCGGCTCCCCTTCTTCCGCCCGGACGGCACCCCCGTTCCTCCCGGCGAGCTGCCCGCCGCCGATCCCGGCGCCGCCGACCCGGCCGGGCACGCCGAGTGGGTCGCCCTGCTGCACGCCCGCGGCGCGTACGCCGAGGCGTACGCGGCCGCCGGCGTCGAACGGGACCTGACCAGGCCCGAGGAGGTCCCGCGGTACGGCCGCGCGGCGGACCCCGAAACCGTCATGGGCTCGTCCGCGATCGACCTGACCCGGCTCCGGGCGGAGGTGCACCGGCTCGCCGCGACCGGTGCGGGCGGACGGTTCCGGCTGCCCGTGCACTGGCGCGGCAGCCTGCTCGGGGAGACCCCCCGCCCCCCCCC
>NZ_JBHYVA010001104.1:0-1384 GCF_042750055.1 Streptomyces sp. NPDC059456 | reverse complement strand
GCCCTGCCCGGCTTCGCCGAGGCCCTCGCCACCTGCCTCGGCGCGTTCGAGCCCGCACTGGCCGCCGAGCTCGAACGCGCCCTGCACGAACCCGCGTTCCCCGAGGAGGAGCTCGCCCGCACCCGGCTGGCCCAGCCCGCGCTCTTCGCGGTCGAGTACGCCGTCGCCGCCGCGCTGCGCGGCCTCGGCCTGGTCCCGCAGGCCGTGATCGGCCACAGCCTCGGCGAGGTCACCGCGGCCTGTGTGGCCGGCGTACTGGAACTGCCGGACGCCGCACGGTTCGTGACGCTGCGCGGGCGCGCCATGCAGGACTGCCCGGAGGGCGCCATGCTGTCCCTCGGCTGCGGCGAGGACACGGCCCGCGAACTGCTGGCCGCCTGTGGCCTGCCCCTGGAGATCGTGGCCGTCAACTCCCCGGACGCCGCCGTGGTGGCCGGCACCCCCGAAGCGGTCGCTGAGTTCGACACCTGGCTCGACGGACGCGTCGCCACCCACCGGCTGCGCACCACACGGGCCTTCCACTCGGCCCTCGTCGAGCCGGCCCTGCCGCTGCTCACCGCGGAGCTGTCCCGGACCGCCGTGCACCCGCCGGCGCTGCCGTGGGCCGCCAACGACGGCCGGCTCCTGCTGCCCGGCACCGAGGTCGCCCCAGACTCCTTCGCCGCTGCCGCCCGCAACCCCGTCCTGTTCACCCGGGCCCTCGATGCCCTTGCCCGGCACCTGCCCGGCGCACTGGTCGTGGAGGCGGGACCCGGCCGTACGCTGTCGGCCCTCGCGGAGGCCGCGGACCTGACCGCCGTCCCGCTCGCCGCCGGCCGCGCCGCCCGCACCGAGGACGTCCTCGCGGCGCTGGGCGCGCTCTGGACCGTGGGCCAGCCGCTCGCCGCCGACCGGCTGTGCACGCAGGGCCGCCCCGTACGCCTGCCCGGCTACTCCTTCGCGGGGCCGCGCCGGACCGCCCCCGAGGCCGCGCCGCAGCCGGACGCGCCCCGCTGCCTCGCGGGCGCCCCCGGGCCGGCCGCCCCGCAGGCGCAGTCCCCCGGCGCCGGGGAGCGGCCCGCGGACCCCGCTCCCCTCGACGTGGCCGCCCTGGTCACCGGACTCTGGGCGGAACTGCTCGGGCATCAGGAGATCGCCCCGGGCGCCGACTTCTTCGACCTCGGCGGCGACTCCCTGCTCGTCACCCGCCTCGCGCGCAGGCTCGGCACGGCGCTCGGCGTCCGCATCCCGATCCGCGAACTGCTCCTCGCCCGTACGCCGGAGCGCCAGACGGAGGTCGTCGCCGCGCTCGCCGGCCGGGCGCCGGCCACCGCCGCGGCCGGCTGACCGTACGCGAACACCCGGACACCCCGCACACCCCGCGCACCGCGCCGCCCCCCAGCGC
>NZ_JBHYVA010001103.1:0-1433 GCF_042750055.1 Streptomyces sp. NPDC059456 | reverse complement strand
CCCCATCGCCGTACTCGGGGAGGGCCTGGATCAGGCGGCCTTGGTCTCCCAGAAGATGCGGTCGATCTCGGCGATGAGCTCGAGGGCCTTCTGGCCGGTCGCCGGGTCGTTCGACGCCTTGGCGGCCGAGAGGGCCTTCAGGGTGTCGTTGACCAGGGTGTGCAGCTGCGGGTACTTCTCGAAGTGCGGGGGCTTGAAGTAGTCGCTCCACAGCACCGAGACGTGGTGCTTGGCGAGCTCGGCGCGCTGCTCCTTGATGGTGATGGCGCGCGCGCGGAAGTCTGCGTCCTCGTTGGCCTGGTACTTCTCCTGGACGGCCTTGACGGACTCGGCCTCGATGCGGGCCTGGGCAGGGTCGTACACGCCGCACGGAAGATCGCAGTGGGCGGAGACCTTCGCCTTGGGGGCGAAGAGGCGGGAAAGCATGGAGTTTGTCCTCCTCGTGATCGTCTTCTCAAGAGGGGAGATTACTCCGTGGGAAAGGGGATTTCGCGAGCGGCCCCGGGGGCTTAGGACAAAAGTCCAGGGTGGCGTCCGGACCGGTGAGCGAATGTACGGGAGCGTGCGGCAGCATGCGCAGGGGGACGAGAGCGGGCGAGGAGGTCGCGCATGGCGGAGAGAAGGCACTCGCGGATGGCGTTCGAGGTGCTGGAGGTGGCGGGGCCCTCGATGGTGCCGACGCTGCTGCACGGGGACCGGCTGGTGGTCCGGTACGGGGCGGCCGTGCGCCCGGGTGACGTGGTGGTGCTGCGGCACCCCTTCCAGCAGGACCTGCTGGTGGTCAAGCGGGCGGTGGAGCGGCGGCCGGGCGGCTGGTGGGTGCTCGGGGACAACCCGTTCAACGAGACCGGCGACAGCACCGACTACGGGACGGTGCCCGAGGAGCTGGTGCTGGCGACGGCGGTGCTGCGTTTCCGGCCGCGCGCGGCGGATCAGAGTTCGCTGAGGGCGCGGGTGTCCTGGGCGGTGTCGGCGCTGCGGCCGCTCTGGCCGGACGCCTCGGCCTCCAGCCGTTTGCGGGCCCGGTAGGCGGCCACGTTGGCGCGGGTGGCGCAGCGGTCGGAGCAGTAGCGCCGGGAGCGGTTGGTGGAGGTGTCGAGGTAGGCGTTGCGGCAGGGCGCGGCCTGGCACAGGCCCAGGCGGTCGGGGCCGTGCTCCGTGAGGTGGAAGGCCAGGCCGAAGGACGCGATCGCCGCGTAGCCGGCGGAGGCGTTCGAGGGGTGGTCGGCGAGGTGGATGTGCCAGTTGGGGCCGCCGTCCTCGCCGATGGTCTCGTGGCCGGAGACCTGGGGGCTGACCGGGAACTCCATGAGCAGGGAGTTCAGCAGGTCGACCGCGAGGACGTGGTCGCCGCCGTCGGAGGCCTCGAAGACCGAGCGCAGCCCGCCGCGGACGATTCGGAACCGGGTGACGTCCGCGTCGGTGAACCGGCG
>NZ_JBHYVA010001102.1:0-1433 GCF_042750055.1 Streptomyces sp. NPDC059456 | reverse complement strand
CCCACGGCCATGTACCGGGCCCGCTTGAATTCACCGGGCCCCAGCCGGGGCCGCCCGCTCGGCCCCGGTATACGTTAAGGGGCGCCCCCCCCGGAGGGGTGCCGCCCTTTCTCAGTTCAGCCGGTCCGGCGTTCAGGCCTTGTCGCGGGCCTGGGCGTCGCCCTCGTCCTCGTCCTCGACGACGGCGATCTCGTCGGTGACGTCGGCGTCGGCGTCCGCCGCGGAACGCTCGAGGGGCTCGTACTCCTCGTCGTCCTCGTCGTAGTACTCGGCCTGGTCGGACGCGCGCTCGGCGGCAGCCACCTCGGCGGCGTCCTGCTCGTCGTCCTCGTCGTCGATGTCGTCGACGTCGTCGGACTCATCGCCCGCGAGCGCGTCGACGAACTCGACGCCGTCCAGCTCGGCGAGCCGGTCGGAGGCGTCCATCGAGCCGTCCTTGTCCGCCTCGACCGTCTTGGCGAACCACTCGCGCGCCTCGTCCTCACGGCCGGCCGCCAGCAGCGCGTCGGCGTAGGCGTAGCGCAGGCGCGCGGTCCACGGCTGGACGGAGTTGGAGGCCAGCTCCGGGCTCTGCAGGGTCACGATGGCGGCGTCGAGCTGCCCCATGTCCCGCCGGGCGCCGGCGGCGACCAGGCGCATCTCGACCTGGCCGGCCTTGTCCAGCTTCTGCACCTCGGGCTCGCCGGCCATGGCCAGCGCGCGCTCGGGGCGGCCGAGGCCGCGCTCGCAGTCGGCCATGACGGGCCACAGCTCGACGGATCCGGTCATGCGCTTGGCGGCGCGGAACTCCGCGAGCGCCTCGCTGTACTTCTGCGTGGCGTACGCGGCGAAGCCGGCGGCCTCGCGGACGGCGGCGACGCGGGAGGCCAGGCGCAGGGCGATGCGCGAGTACGCGTACGCCTGCTCCGGGTCCTCGTCGATCAGCCGGGCCACCATGACCAGATTGCGGGAGACCTCCTCGGCGAGCCCCTTGGGCAGGCTCAGGAGCTCCTGGCGGACATCCGAGTCGATCTCCAGACCGGTGACATCCTCGTCGATCGGAAGCCGCTTGACCGGGTCCCGGTCGCGGTCCGCACGGTAGTCGCGGTCACCGCCGCGGTCATCGCGGCCGCCACGGTAGCCACCGCGGTCGCCACCACGGTCATCACGGCCGCGGAACCCGCCACGGTCGCCACCGCGGTCGTCGCGGCGCGGGTAGGACGGGCGGTCGCCACCACGGTCGTCACGACCGCCACGGAAACCACCACGGTCGTCATCACGGCGCGGGTACGAGGGACGGCCACCGCGGTCGTCATCACGACGGGGGTACGAGGGACGCTCGCCCCGGTCGTCACGACGGAAACCGCCACCGGAGGGACGCTCACCACGGTCGTCGCGGCGCGGGTACGACGGACGGTCGCCACCACGGTCATCACGACGCGGGTAGGAGGGAC
>NZ_JBHYVA010001101.1:0-1442 GCF_042750055.1 Streptomyces sp. NPDC059456 | reverse complement strand
GTCCGGACCCGGCGCGGGCGGGGACGGGTGCCGACCCGATCCGGACGAAAGGACCACGCCCGTGCCACCACCGGCATCGACACCGACACCGGCCGAGGAGCGCGAGGCACGTGCCCTCGCGCTGCTGCGCGAGCTCGGCGCCCAGCGCCTCGACCACCCCGGCGGCACCCTGCTCGCCCATCTGGAACGCGTCCGGGCGCAGCTCGGGGCATGGGGAGCACGGCCCGAACTGCGCCTCGCGGGCCTGTGCCACGCGTTCTACGGCACGGACGGCTTCGCCACCGCCCTGCTGCCGGTCGGCCGGCGCGCCGAACTGGCGGCGGTGATCGGGCCGGAGGCGGAGGAGATCGTCCGCCTCTACGCCGGCTGTGACCGTGCGGCCTCCTATCCGACGCTCGCCGCCGACGCGGAGGGCGTGGCGTTCCGTGACCGGTTCACCGGTCGGATCCACTCCCCCGGCCTGCAGGCGCGGCAGGACTTCGCGGAGCTGACCGCCGCGAACGAACTCGACGTCGCCAGGATCGATCCCTCCTTCCGCGCGGCCCACGGGCCGGCGCTCCTCGCGCTGTTCACCCGGCTGGGCGGTCTGCTGAGCGAGCCGGCCCGGCGGGACTGCCGGGCCGTGCTCGGGGGCGCCGCGCCCTGAGCCGCGACCGGCGTCAGGGTGTGAACGTCCAGCGTTGCGCCGGGCCGCCGTCGCAGGCCGCGCGGGTGAGCCGCGTACCGTCGGCGGTGCCGGCGCCGACCGGGGTCAGGCACTGGCCGAGCGTACGGAGGCTGCCGTCCGGCCCCGGCTGCCAGCTCTGGCCGGCGGCCGCACCGCAGGCCTGGACGGTGACCCGGGAGGCGCTGGTCCCGTCGAGGCAGACCCCGCCCAGTCCGGTGACCCGGCCGTCGGCCCGCAGGCTCCAGCGCTGGTTGGGGCCGCCGTGGCAGGTGTACAGGGTGGGTTCGGTGCCCGGTGCGCTGGCGCTGTGCGGCAGGTCGGCGCAGCGGCCGGACGCTGCCTGGACGAGGGTGGCGTCCGCCGGGAGCGGGGCGGCGCGCCCGGTGAGACCGATCTCGGCGGCGCTGGTCCAGGGCCCTCGGCCGCCGGCTTCGGTCAGCGCCTTCAGGCGCAGGTAGCGGCCCGTCTTCGCGGGCAGCGGGACCGACGTGGCGGTCGCGGTGTCGGCGAAGGTGCCGGTCGCCACCGGTTCGCCCCAGTCGGTGGTGGTGTCGGAGACGTACACCTCGTAGCGGCCGATCCGTCCGTTGACGCCGCCGTCCTGGCGGGGCAGGTAGCCGAGGCCGTCGACGGCGTAGCGGGCGCCGAGGTCGATGCCGATCTCGTGCGGCAGCGCGGCGGGGGTGCCGGAGGACCAGGCGGTGTGCCAGATCGTGTCCGGGTTGCCGTCGAACGCGTTCTTGGCAGCGCCGTTCTCGGCGGCGCTCTCCTGGCT
>NZ_JBHYVA010001100.1:0-1448 GCF_042750055.1 Streptomyces sp. NPDC059456 | reverse complement strand
CGCGCGCGCGGGCCGGCACCGGCCCCCGCCCACAGACCATTACCCCCCGGCCGGGCCCCGCCCCCCCACCCCCCTCCGCGGGGCCCGCCCCCCTCCTTCCTCTGCCACCGCCGCACCAGGAGAAAGCGAGCACCGCACCATGTTCGAGACCGTCCGCGAGGACCTGCGCACCACCCTCGACGAGATCCGCGCCGCCGGCCTGCACAAGCCCGAGCGCGTCATCGGCACCCCGCAGAACGCGGCCGTCGCGGTGACCGCCGGCGGCGCCCCCGGCGAGGTGCTCAACTTCTGCGCCAACAACTACCTGGGCCTGGCCGACCACCCCGAGGTCGTCGCCGCCGCCAAGGACGCACTCGACCGCTGGGGCTACGGAATGGCCTCCGTCCGCTTCATCTGCGGTACGCAGGAAGTGCACAAGGAGCTGGAGGCGCGCCTGTCCTCCTTCCTCGGCCAGGAGGACACGATCCTCTACTCCTCCTGCTTCGACGCCAACGGCGGCGTCTTCGAGACCCTGCTCGGCGCCGAGGACGCGGTGATCTCCGACGCCCTCAACCACGCCTCGATCATCGACGGCATCCGCCTGTCCAAGGCCCGCCGCTTCCGGTACGCCAACCGCGACATGGCCGAACTCGAAGCCCGCCTGAAGGAGGCCACCGAGGGCGGTGCCCGCCGCAAGCTGATCGTCACCGACGGCGTGTTCTCCATGGACGGCTACGTCGCCCCGCTCGCCGAGATCTGCGACCTGGCCGAGCGCTACGACGCCATGGTCATGGTCGACGACTCGCACGCCGTCGGCTTCGTCGGCCCCGGCGGCCGCGGCACGCCGGAACTGCACGGCGTCATGGACCGCATCGACATCATCACCGGCACCCTCGGCAAGGCCCTCGGCGGCGCCTCCGGCGGCTACGTCGCGGCCCGCGCCGAGATCGTCGAACTGCTGCGCCAGCGCTCGCGCCCGTACCTCTTCTCCAACTCCCTCGCCCCGGTCATCGCCGCCGCCTCCCTGAAGGTCCTGGACCTGCTGGAGTCGGCCGGCGACCTGCGCGAGCGGCTCGCCGCCAACACCGAGCTCTTCCGTACGAAGATGACCGAGGCCGGCTTCGAGATCCTCCCCGGCGACCACGCCATCGCCCCGGTGATGATCGGCGACGCCGCGGAGGCCGCCAAGATGGCGGAGCTGCTGCTGGAGCGCGGCGTGTACGTGATCGGCTTCTCCTACCCCGTGGTCCCGATGGGCGCGGCCCGCATCCGGGTCCAGCTCTCCGCGGCCCACTCCACGGCGGACGTGGAGCGCGCGGTGGCCGCCTTCGTCGACGCGCGGGCCGCCCTGACGGCCTGAGGCCCCGGGGCCTGACCGGCCGGGCGGCCGGGTCGCCCGCTCCACCTGCGAGAATGGTGGGGTGATCGACCCCCGCCGGCTGCGCATCCTGCGGGCCGTGGCGGACCAC
>NZ_JBHYVA010001099.1:0-1469 GCF_042750055.1 Streptomyces sp. NPDC059456 | reverse complement strand
GGGGGGGCGCCCGGCCCCGGGGGGGGCGGGGCGGGGGGGGGGGCAACGCGGGGGCGGGGGCCTGTGCCGGAGGGGTGCGGCGGGAGGGGAGGGGTGCGGGCCCGGGCGGAGGCCGGGGCGGGCAGGGCTGCGTCCGGGCCGGGACCAGGGCGAATGCGCGGTGGCGCCGGAGCAGCGACGGGTGACACACTTGACTGACCGATCGGTCAGCGACATCAATCACGCTAGCTGATCGATCGGTCAGCCCACAAGTCTTGACCCGGCGGAATCAAGCCAGCAGTCTGGCTGTCCAATCGGTCAGCGAGGTTGCGGCGTCCGCCGTGCCTCCCGCTGCCCGCAGCTGGGTCGCCTCGACATCCATCGCAGACACCGACCGCCGCACGTACGGCAAGGAGTCACCCGATGCAGCACAGAGCCCCCGAAACACCACTCGGCCCGCCCGGCCAGGACTCCCCCGGGCCCGCCCTGTCCGCCCGCTACTACACCGATCCCGAGACGGCAGCCGCGGAGATGCGGCACGTCTTCGCCAAGTCCTGGCAGCTCGTCTGCCACGAGTCCGACCTCCCGAACCCGGGGGCCCGGCTCGCCGCCACGGTCGCGGACCGCGAAGTGCTGGTCGTCCGCACGGAGGACGGCGCGCTCGCCGCCCACCTCAACGTCTGCCGCCACCGCGGAACCCGCCTGGTGAGCGCCCCGGAACCGGCCGGCAAGGCGATCCGCTGCCCGTACCACGGCTGGACCTACCGGCTCGACGGAAGCCTGGTCGGCGCCCCGGAGGCCCGCCAGATCCCCTGTCTCGACAAGCCGAGCCTCGGTCTGTTCCCGGCCCGCGTCGAGTCGTTCCTCGGCTTCGTCTTCGTCAACCTCGACCCCGGCGCCGTACCGCTGGCGAAGAGCTGCGCGGGACTGGCCGAGGCGGTGGGCCACTACGCCGGAGCCGACCTGGTCCCGGTGGGCCGCGCCCGGATCCACGACCTGGCCGGCGCCGAGGTGCAGGAAGCCAACTGGAAGGTGGCGGTCGACAACTACCTGGAGGGCTACCACGTCCCGGTGGCCCACCCCGGGCTGATGCGGCTGCTCGACTACCAGGGCTACACCTGCGACATCGACGAGTCGTACGCGCTGTTCGCCTCGCCGCTGCGGGACAAGCCCTCGTCCAACTGGCCCGAACGCCTCTACCAGCGCCTCGCCTCTCCGATGCCGGGCCTCGCCGAGGCCGACCGCCGGGTCTGGCGGTACGCGGTGATCTACCCCAACACCCTCATCGACTTCTACCCCGACCACGTCCTGGCCTGGACTGCGATCCCCACGGCCGTGGACCGGGTGGCGGTGCCCGGCGCGTTCTACACCCGCCGCGGCACCGGCCTGCGCACCCGGCTGGCCCGGCGCCTGAACATCCACATCGGCTGGATCACCAACGACGAGGACGCCGAACTGGTCGCCCGCGTCCAGAAGGGGCTCTCCACCCC
>NZ_JBHYVA010001098.1:0-1469 GCF_042750055.1 Streptomyces sp. NPDC059456 | reverse complement strand
TGGGGGGTGGGTTGTGTTAAACCCCCCCCGCCCCGCCTCATAGCCCCCCCGGGCCGCGGGGGCGGGCGGGGGGGGGGCGCCCGCGCCGCCGCGTCGGCCGCCTGCTCGGGCTGGGAGAAGCGGACCACGGTGGTGTCCTCGGCCGCGGTCTGCGCGGTGGCCGTGGCCTTGGTGAACCCCTTGCCGGTCAGGACGGCGGCCACTTCCTCGGCGCGGCCCTTGACCCGGGTCTGGGCACCGTCCTTGCCGCCGGTCGCGTTGCGCACGGAGACCGCGATCTTCGCCGGGGGCGCGGCCGGGCTGGCGGCCGGCTGGGACGGGGCCGCGGGGGAGCCGGAGGCGGCCGGCCCCGACGGGGTGGCGGCCGGGTTGGCGGACCCCTTGCCGTCGAGGGCGATGTCCTCGCGGACCATCCGGAACACGTCCTCGGCCTCGCCCGGCTTGGGCTCGACCCGGCCCTCCTCGCGGGTGCTGTACACCCACGGCATGGTGGTCATGGTGATCCGCCCGGTGGGGACCTTCTTGAGCTCCATGCTGAGGTCGTACAGCTTGTCGAGCTTGTTCAGACCGGGGTCGACGACCATGGCCTTGATCGCCGCCTGCGCCAGGCTGTTGAGCTTGACGGGGTTGCTGAGCTTGGCGTTCTTGCGGAACTCGCGGGCCATCGAGTTCATGTACATGTGCTGCGCGTGGGTGCGGCCGAGGTCGGTGCCGTCCTCGAAGCCGTAGCGGGTGCGCAGCCACTGGAGGGCCTGCTCGCCCTGGATGGTGCTCGTCCCGGCGGGCAGCTTCAGGCCGGAGCCCTTGCCGTCCTTGGTGCGCGACTCCACGTTCTGCTGGACGCAGACCGGGACGCCGCCGATGGCGTCCGCCATCGTCACCACGCCCTTGAAGTCGATCATCATGAAGTGGTCGATCGGGATGCGCGTGAGCTCCTGCCAGGCGGCGACCGTGCAGCCCGGCCCGCCCCGGCCGAGGGACTCGTTGGTCTGCACGAGGCCCTTGCTGGCCGGGTGCACCTTGCCACCGGGCTCGGTGCACTTCGGCATCGTCAGCATGGTGTCGCGCGGCATCGACACGACCGACATGTTGCTGCGGTCCGCCGACAGGTGCAGCAGCATCTGCACGTCCGCCAGCGGCGGCCCGCCGAAGGTGTCCTTGGCCCCGCCGAGCGCCTGGTTGGCCGCGTCGTCACGGGCGTCGGAGCCGATGAGGAGGATGTTCAGCGGGGTCTGGCCGAACGCGTTGGGCTTGGAGCCGCCCAGCTTGTTCTCGCCGAGGTTCAGGACGTCCGTCTTGATGCTGCCGTTGAGGTGGCGGTAGTAGAGGTAGCCGCCCGCCGCCGTCGCGAGTATGAGGAACGACAGGACGGAGGAGACCCAGCGCAGCACGCGCCGCCGGCCGCTGCGCTTCCCCGCGCCGCCACCGCTGCCGGACCCGTTCCCCGGTGGGGGGACCGCGCCGGACGC
>NZ_JBHYVA010001097.1:0-1480 GCF_042750055.1 Streptomyces sp. NPDC059456 | reverse complement strand
CAGCAGCTGGTCCAGGCCCCAGTCCAGGTCCTCCTTGCTGATCACCAGCGGGGGCGCGATCCGGATCGTCGAACCGTGCGTGTCCTTGACCAGCACCCCGAGTGCCATCAGCTTCTCGGAGATCTCCCGGCCCGTGCCGTGCGCCGGGTCGATGTCGACGCCCGCCCACAGCCCCCGCCCGCGTACGGCGGTCACCGCGCCCCCGCCCACCAGCAGGTTCAGCTCCCGGTGCAGGTGGTCGCCCAGCTCGGCGGCGCGCTGCTGGTACTCGCCGGTGCGCAGCATCGCGACCACCTCGAGGGCGACCGCGCAGGCCAGCGGGTTGCCGCCGAAGGTGGAGCCGTGCTCGCCGGGCCGGAACACCCCGAGCACGTCCCGGTCGGCGACGACGGCCGAGACCGGGACCACGCCGCCGCCCAGCGCCTTGCCGAGGAGGTACACGTCCGGCACGACGTCCTCGTGCTCGCACGCGAAGGTCTTTCCGGTCCGGCCCAGCCCCGACTGGATCTCGTCCGCCATGAACAGGACGTTCCGCTCGCGCGTGAGCTCCCGTACGCCCCGCAGGTAGCCGGCCGGCGGCACCAGTACGCCGGCCTCGCCCTGGATCGGCTCCAGCAGCACGGCCACGGTGTTCGCGGTGACGGCAGCGGCCAGCGCGGTGAGGTCCCCGTACGGCACGATCTCGAACCCGGGGGTGTAGGGCCCGAAGTGGTCGCGGGCCTCGTGGTCCGTCGAGAAGCTCACGATCGTCGTCGTGCGGCCGTGGAAGTTGCCCGCCGCGACCACGATCTTGGCCTGCCCGTCCGGGACGCCCTTGACCTCGTAACCCCACTTGCGGGCCGTCTTCACCGCCGTCTCCACGGCCTCCGCACCCGTGTTCATCGGCAGCACCATCTCCTTGCCGCAGAGCGCGGCGAGTTCGGCGCAGAACTCGGCGAACCGGTCGTGGTGGAAGGCCCGCGAGGTGAGGGTGACCCGCTCCAGCTGCGCCTTGGCAGCGTCGATCAGCCGCCGGTTGCCGTGGCCGAAGTTGAGCGCCGAATAGCCCGCGAGCATGTCGAGGTAGCGGCGGCCCTCCACATCGGTCATCCACGCGCCTTCCGCGGACGCCACGACGACGGGCAGCGGGTGGTAGTTGTGCGCGCTGTGCGCCTCGGCGGAACGCATCGCTTCAGCAGTTGTCGACACGGGGTCTCCGATCGTCGGTCGGGCGGGCCGGGGTGGCGGGTGGCACGGGTGACGAGGGTGGCGTCATCCGCCCCACCTTGTATACGGCTATACGTCGCTCGAATACCGGACGGGGAAACCTTTCTTGTGGAGCGCCCGCTAAGGTGAGCGCTACGCACGGCGACTGGCGTACGGGGAACCAACTCCGGGGGAGTCGTGCGCGCACGACCGCCGCCCGGGCCGCGCGCCAGGGCCGCGCGGGGAGGCGGTCGTACATCGAACCCGGAGGCGCCGCCAGGAGCGCGACCCGCCC
>NZ_JBHYVA010001096.1:0-1481 GCF_042750055.1 Streptomyces sp. NPDC059456 | reverse complement strand
GACCCGGCGCCGGGGCCCGCCGCCCCCCCCCCCCGCCGGCGGGCTCCGACGGCTCCGCCCGCCGTGCCGGGTCCGACGGCTGCGGGTCCTGCGGCCGCTCCCACTCCTGCGCGGTCGGGTTCCAGCGGGCGGGGCCGCTTCCCGGGGCCATGGCTCACCCCCCGGACGAGGTCAGCAGGGCGGCCAGCGCGGCGGCCGCGCTCACCGAGTCCACCAGCGGGGCCCACCGCTCCAGCACCCCGAGCAGCCGGGCGGGCAGGCCCGGCCGCACCTCCTCGCCCGCCTCCTCCAACTCCCCCGCCGCAGAATCCAGTTCGGCGTCGAGGGCGGCCCGTTCCGCGCTGCGCGGCAGCCGTACGAGGGCCGCCCGGAGGTCGCGTACGGCTTCCAGCAGCTGCTCCGCGGTCGGCCCCGCCGCGGCCGCGTCCGTCTCCGCACTCCCGTGGTTGACCGTGCTGTTGCTGACCTCCGTGCCGCCGATGCTGAAGGCGCTGCCCCGTACGTCGCCGATGCGCACCGAGGACTGCGGCGGCTGCCCGGCGTCTGCGTTACTGGCCACTTCTGCTCTCCTTGCCGGCGCGCACGCGCCCGTCCTTCCGTTCCGCCCTGGCCGTCGTCCCGTTGTTCACCGCGCTGTTGTGGCTCACTCCGTGGATCCCGAAGGCGCTGTTGTTCACCGACTGGATGAACACCCCGCCCTCCGCCACGTTGACCGCGCGCTCCGCGAACTCCTCGGTGTGCCAGCCCGCGTCGTGCAGGGCCAGCGTCACTCCGCCGACGATCCGCTCCTGGATGGTCTTCAGGTACCGGTCCAGGTCCATCAGCTGGAACAGCGATCCGTCCTCCTGCGAGGCCAGTTCGCGTACGGAGACGGCCGGTCCCGCCGCGTAGGCGACGGCGTGCCCGGCGGTCGCCAGCCGCCACGGGACCCGGCAGGCCCCGCCCAGCGTGGCGAGGGCGACGCCGAGGGAGCCGGGAGCGTGGGTGAGGGCCAGGAGCACCTTGGCGAGGGGAGTGTTGGCGCGGTGGCGCCGGGCGATGTCGTCGGCCCGCTGGAAGTCGGGCCGCACCGGCAGCAGTACGTGCGGCGCGACCTCCAGCATCAGCATCCCGCCCTGGGTGTGGACCCGGATGAACACGGTGATGACGAGGTTCTCGTCCCAGCCTCCGACCCGCACGCGCAGGAAGTGCCTGCGCCGCTCGCCGCCCTCCTCGACCGCGGCGGCGCGGTGCGCGGCGAAGGCCTCCTCGGACAGGTCGAGCGCGTACACGTCGGGCAGACCGGCGGCCGGAAGGAACACGCACTCGTCGACGACCAGCTCGCGCAGCCGGTCCAGCACGGCCTCGTCCGCCTCCTCGGAGCCGCGCGGTGACGGGATCCGCAGGGCCTCCAGCTTGGGCCGGATCTGCTCGATGATCCGCTCGTTGTCGAGGCGCCGGGGCCGGGTGCCGGCGCGCGGGCGCCGGTCGACGGGCAGCTG
>NZ_JBHYVA010001095.1:0-1484 GCF_042750055.1 Streptomyces sp. NPDC059456 | reverse complement strand
ACATTGGTGCGGCCGCCGCCGGGGGGGTCGTGGGGGGTGTGGGTGCCGCCTTTGGCGGGGGTTCCGCGGGGGGCGCCGGGGTGGCCGAGGCCGACGCCGGCGCCGCGCGGAGCGTCGCCGTGCCGCTGGAAGGGTTCGAAGATGCGGTTCTTGGCTTCGTCCGGGACCCCGGGGCCGCGGTCGACGACGCGCAGCTCGACGCGGCTCGCGAGGGCGCTGGCGGAGACGTGGACGGGTTGCCCGACGGGGCTGTACTTGACGGCGTTCTCGACGATGTTGGCGACGGCCCGCTCCAGCAGGCCGCGGTCGACGGCGACCATCGGCAGGGTCTCGGGGATGTCCAGGTCCACGCTGTCCTCCGGTACGCCGCCCAGCGCCAGCGGCACGACCTCGTCGAGGTCGGTCTCCCGGATCAGGGGGACGACGGTGCCGGTGTTCAGGCGGGACATGTCCAGGAGGTTCCCGATCAGTGCGGCGAGGCGGTCGGCGCCGTCCTCGATGCCTTCGAGGAGTTCGGCCCTGTCGTCCTCGGACCATTCGACGTCGTCGGAGCGCAGAGAGGTGACGGAGGCCTTGATGCCGGCGAGCGGGGTCCGCAGGTCGTGGCTGACCGCCGCGAGCAGGGCCGTACGGATGCGGTTGGCCTCGGCGAGTTCACGGGACTTCTCCGCCTCGTCGACGAGGCGCTGGCGGTCGAGTACGACGGCCGCCTGGGCGGCGAAGGCGCCGAGCACGCGCCGGTCCTCGGCGGGCAGGACCCGGCCGGTCAGGGCGAGGGCCATGGCGTCGCCGATGGGCAGGTCCACGTCCGCGTCCTCGGGGCGCACGACCGTCCCGGTGCCGACGGACGCAGCCGTCGTCCAGGGGTCGACCTCGCTCGTGCGCTCCAGGAGTACGACGGACTGCATGGCGAAGGTCTCCCGGAGCCGTTCCAGGAGGGCGTCGAGGGAGTCCTCGCCGCGCAGGACGCTGCCGGCGAGGAAAGAGAGGATCTCGGACTCGGCCCGCAGCCGGGCTGCCTGGTGGGTGCGCCGGGCCGCCAGGTCGACCACGGAGGCCACCGACACCGCCACGCCGACGAAGATCGCGATGGCCACGATGTTCTTCGGGTCGGAGATCGTGAACTCGTGCAGCGGCGGCGTGAAGTAGTAGTTCAGCAGCAGGGACCCGAAGCCGGCCGAGGCGAGCGCGGGGAGCAGCCCGCCGAGCAGGGCCGCCGCCACCGTGAACGTGAGGAAGAGCAGCATGTCGTTCGCCAGCCCGAGCTCGGGGACGAGCCGGCTGAGCAGTACGGAGAGCAGGGCGGGGCCGGCGATGCCGGTGACCCAGCCCCAGATGAGGCGGGACCGGCCGAGCCGCGCGCCGCGGGCCACGGGCAGAACGCCCCCCGTGGGGGCCGCGTCGGGGGTGTAGATGTGGTCGTCGATGTGCCGGGCCCATTGCGGGGGGACGGTGGCGCTGACACCCGGGCGGAAAACCGACAG
>NZ_JBHYVA010001094.1:0-1493 GCF_042750055.1 Streptomyces sp. NPDC059456 | reverse complement strand
GGAACCGGTAGAAGGGCCCGAAGGGCTCGACGAACGCACCCTCGGTCTCGCAGACGGTCCCGCGGTACGGGTCCACGGCGACGGCCCCGTGCGCGAACCGGCCCATCGCGGTCAGCGGGACCGCGCCGGAGCGCCGCGGGTCGGCGGGGTCGACCTCGAAGACGAAGCCGTGGTCCTCGGCGTACCCGGAGGTACCCGCCCGGTCTCCGGTCTCCTCGCAGCTGAGCCAGGTGTTCCAGGGGGTGCGGCCGCCCGCGCAGTTGACGGCGGTACCGGCGAGGGCCACGTGCCCGCCGGTGACGCCGCCGCCCGGGTCGAGGTCGAGGAGGGTGCAGCCGCCGAGGGCGTGGGGGTCGTACCCGAGGCCGTCGACGGCGGGGACGCGCAGGGCGGCGGTGGTGCGGTTCTCGTGGTTGCGGACCGGGCGGACGCGGCCGGCGCCGGCGCCGAAGGCGGCCATGCCGTCGCAGTGGGCCGGCACGGTCCCCCCCCCGCCGGAGCGCAGCGGGTCGCCGGCGCGCGACAGCACCCGGTAGCGGAACCCGGCGGGGAGGTCGAGCAGCCCGCGGGGGTCGGGGAGCAGGGGACCGTACCCGCGGCGGGGCGGGGCGGTGGCGCGGGAGATCCCGGCGAAGAGCGCGCCGAGGGCTCCGCCGAGGGCTCCGTCGAAGGCGATCCCGGTGCCGGCGCTGAGCAGGCTGCGGCGGGTGACGGACATCGGCGGCTCCGGGCGGCTCCGGGGTGGGGGCCGTGGTACCACGCGCCCCCACGCCGCGCCCCCGACGCGTACGACACCGCAGCGCCCTCACCCCACCGGCGGGTTCCCGCGCCGTCGGGCGGGCGACCCCGGACGCGCCGGGCCTCCCGGGGCCGTGCCCCGGACCCCGCGACGCCGGGGGCCCGCTCGGTGGAGCCGGAGATCCGGGGTCAGATCAGTTCCGCGCTCAGGGTGATCGTCGTACCCGTCAGGGCCTGGCTGACCGGGCAGTTCTTCTTCGCGTCCTCGGCGGCCGCGGCGAAGCCCTCCGCGTCCAGGCCCGGAACCTCGGCGCGGACGGTCAGGTGGATCCCGGTGATGCCCTCGCCCGGCTGGAACGTCACGTCCGCCTTGGTCTCCACCCGGGTGGGCGGGGTGCCGGCGCCGTCCAGGCCGTGCGAGAGGGCCATCGAGTAGCAGCTGGAGTGCGCGGCGGCGATCAGCTCTTCCGGGCTGGTCTTGCCGTTCGCGGCCTCGGCGCGCGAGGGCCAGGAGACCTCGAACGAACCCCGGCCCGAGGAGTCGAGGGTGACCGTGCCGGCACCCTTCAGCAGGTTGCCTTCCCAGTTGGTGTGCGCGGTGCGCGTGGTGGCCATGGTGGATCCCTTCGCAGAAGTGGGAACGGCCGGCCCCGGGGGGGCGGGCCCCCGGCCCCCAACCAACAGGGACACACCGGGTGTGGGGGCGCGCGCCCCTGCGGTGGGCCACGGTATGTCCCCGAAGGAGCAGTATCTTA
>NZ_JBHYVA010001093.1:0-1497 GCF_042750055.1 Streptomyces sp. NPDC059456 | reverse complement strand
CGAACGGCGGCCCCGGGTCCCATTAAAACCGGCACCGGGTGCCGGTCAAACCGGGACAGAATGCCCGGTCCGGCGCGGGGTGCGCACCCCAGGACATGCCGCTTCACCAGCACGCCGATGTCCGGATCCTGATTGCGGAACGCCTCCACGAGGGCCGCGTGCTCCTCCGCGTACGACTTCTGGACGGTTCCCAGCCAGCGGATGGACAGGGCCGTGAAGACCTCGATGCCCAGGCTCTCCCAGGTGTGCAGCAGCACGCTGTTCCCGGCAGCCCGCACCAGCTCCCGGTGGAACCCCACGGTGTGCCGCACCTGCGCGGTCCCGTCCTCGGTGCGGTCCGCCTCCCACAGCGCCGCCACGTGCGGTTCCAGGGCCGAGCAGTCGGCCGCCAGCCGGGGCGCCGCCAGCTCGGCCGCGATCTGCTCCAGGCCCGCCCGGACCGGGTAGATCTCCTCCAGGTCGGCCGCCGACAGGTTCCGTACGCGCACGCCCTTGTTCGGCGCCGACTCGATCAGCCGCAGCGTCTCCAGCTCGCGCAGCGCCTCGCGCACCGGCGTCTGGCTGACCTCCAGCTCCACGGCGATCCGGCGCTCCACGATCCGCTCACCGGGCTTCCAGCGCCCGCTGACGATCCCCTCCACGATGTGCTCGCGGATCTGCTCGCGCAGCGAGTGCACGACGGGTGGGGTGATCATCCGGGCTTCATCTCCTGTGACGGCACGCATCGCTTCGATGCGTAGACAATACGGCGCAGTAGCCCGCGGGGATGCCTTCCTGGTCAGGGCCGTTGGGTGAGGCTGGTTACAAGAGCCGTGACCGGGCCCACCGTCAGCCGGTACGGACCCGGCTGCGGCGGCGCGAACGAGACGCCGTAGCGGCCGCCGCCCAGGCCCCGCAGGGGGCGGGCGCTCGCACGGCCGCCGTCGGCCGGGCGCAGTTGCGCCATCAGGCGCAGCCCCTCGCCGGGCGCCGTGACCGTGACCTCGTACGGGGCCCCCGCGGGCAGGACGGCCGGCGCCCGCACGCCCAGCCGGGCCGCCGGGTCCGCGCAGCCCCCGGCCGCCTCCCGCCCGGGACCCAGCAGGCCCCGCAGGACGGCCCGGACGGCACGGTTGTTCTGGAGCGAGCCGTGCTGCTCGTACACGGCGAAGGACCCGGCGAACGGTTCGGCCGTGGACCGGGCGGCCATGGCCCCGGCGTCCGCGGCCCCGGCGGCCGCGTCGCCGTCGCCGTCGCCGGGAGTCTGCGCCGGGAGGGCCGCCGGGCGGGGGACCGTGCCGTCGCCGTCGGCCTCCCGCTGGCGGGACAGGGGGTCCCCGTCGCTGGCCACGGCCGTCGCCGTGGGCTGCCCGACCCCGGCGATCACCTGGATCCCGGCCCGCGGCGGGGCGCCGCGCAGGTCCGCGTGGAAGCGGGCGGCGTCCCCCCCCACGGCCGCGGGCACCCCCGGGCCCCCCGCCAGCTCGCGGGCGTGGTCGAGGCCGTCCCGCGCCCCCC
>NZ_JBHYVA010001092.1:0-1509 GCF_042750055.1 Streptomyces sp. NPDC059456 | reverse complement strand
GGTGAGAGAGAGACTCGCACTGTGTGACGCCGGCCGAGTCTCACTTCTCCGGACCCCTCTCCTCACACCCCTCTCTATGCGCGTAGAAGGAAGCACCACATGGACGTCATCTCCGTCATCCGTACGAAGCGGGACCGCGGCGAGCTGAGCCCCGAGCAGATCGACTGGGTCATCGACGCGTACACGCGCGGTGTCGTCGCCGACGAGCAGATGTCGGCGCTGGCGATGGCCATCCTGCTGAACGGCATGAACCGGGCCGAGATCAAGCGCTGGACCGCCGCGATGATCGCGTCGGGCGAGCGGATGAACTTCGACTCCCTTTCCCGTCCGACCGCCGACAAGCACTCCACGGGCGGCGTCGGCGACAAGATCACCCTCCCGCTGGCCCCGCTCGTCGCCGCCTGCGGTGCCGCCGTACCGCAGCTGTCGGGCCGCGGCCTCGGCCACACCGGCGGCACCCTGGACAAGCTGGAGTCCATCCCCGGCTGGCGCGCGCTGCTCTCCAACGAGGAGATGCTGCACGTCCTGGACACCACCGGCGCGGTCATCTGCGCGGCCGGCGACGGCCTGGCCCCCGCCGACAAGAAGCTGTACGCCCTGCGCGACGTGACGGGCACGGTCGAGGCCATCCCGCTGATCGCCTCCTCGATCATGTCGAAGAAGATCGCCGAGGGCACGGGCTCGCTCGTCCTCGACGTGAAGGTCGGCACCGGCGCGTTCATGAAGAACATCGAGGACGCGCGCGAGCTCGCCTCCACGATGGTCGCCCTCGGCACCGACAGCGGCGTCAAGACGATCGCCCTGCTCACCGACATGTCCACCCCGCTCGGCCTGACCGCCGGCAACGCCCTGGAGATCCGCGAGTCCGTCGAGGTCCTCGCCGGCGGCGGCCCCTCCGACGTCGTCGAGCTGACCATCGCGCTGGCCAAGGAGATGCTGGACGCGGCGGGCATCAAGGACGCCGACCCGGCCAAGGCCCTGGCCGACGGCTCCGCCATGGACGTCTGGCGCCGGATGATCGCGGCCCAGGGCGGCGACCCGGACGCGGCGCTGCCCGTCGCCCGCGAACAGCACGTGGTCACCGCCCCCGAGTCCGGCGTCCTGACCCGCCTGGACGCCTACGGCGTGGGCGTCGGCGCCTGGCGCCTGGGCGCCGGCCGCGCGCGCAAGGAGGACCCGGTGCAGGCGGGCGCGGGCATCGAGCTCCACGCCAAGCCGGGCGACGCCGTGGTGGCCGGGCAGCCGCTGATGACGCTGCACACGGACACCCCGGAGAAGTTCGACTACGCGCTGGCCTCCCTGGAGGGCACCTACGACATCGCCCCGGCCGGCACGGCGTTCACCGCCACGCCGATCGTCCTGGACCGCATCGCCTAGGACCGCATCGCCTGGGACCGCATCGCCTGGGACCACCCGCCGAGCCCTTCCCCGCCTCCCCGCCGCCCACGGCACGGGAGGCGGGGGACGGCAACGCCGTGTCGGGCGGGCACCCAAGAAATACCCACCGCG
>NZ_JBHYVA010001091.1:0-1513 GCF_042750055.1 Streptomyces sp. NPDC059456 | reverse complement strand
GGGCGCTGCCGTCGGGACTGCCGCCGGACTGCGGCGGTTAGCCCGCGCCGCACCGGACGGACGGACGGGGCCGGCCGCCGGGGTGGCGGCCTCCCCGTACGGGATCGCGGTCAGCGGCGGTAGAGCCGGCCCGCGATGAGGTGGCCCAGGACGAGGTACGCCACGGCCGCCACGCCGTAGCCCACCACCACCTGGACCCATTCGCGGTCGAAGGTGAACAGGTCGTAGGACCAGCCGGCCAGCCAGGTGGCGGCGTCGTGGACGAACTCCACGAGGCCGTTGCCCCGGTTGGCTTCGAGGAAGTAGAGCAGGATCCACAGGCCGATCGTGAAGGCCAGCACGTCCGCCACCGCGGCGACGACCCGGCCGGCCTGAACGCCTCCACGGGCGTGTACTCCGGTGTGTGTGCGCATGCAGCGCGTCTTGCCCCGTCGGGGTGAGGCAAACCCGAATGGGTCATCCAAGTGGCGCAGTGCCGGGGCCCGGGTGACGCTGCGGGGGACACCTCACTCCCCGGAGGCCCACGTGTCCAAACCCAGCGTTTCCATACCCGGTACCACCCGGTTCCGACGTGCCGTCACCGCCCTGCTCGTGTCCGGCGCGCGGCTCGCCGGCGCCACGGCCTGCGGCAGTGAAGGCGGCCGCCGGAGCCGGGGCGAGGACGCGGCCCTGTCCGTGCCCGCGGCGCCGGCCGCCGAAGCGGCGGCGCCCGAAGCCTGGCAGGCGACGGAAGCGGCGGAGGTCGCGGCGCTCGCGGAGCCCTCGCCCAGCACGAGCGCGGAGAAACAGAAGTTCGCCAAGACGCGCTTCGTCGCCAATGCGGGGCTCGCGGCGGGGGCGACCTACCAGTGGATCATCAAGCCGTACCGTGCGGGCAAGTTCAAGAAGGGTGCCAAGGGGCGTACGTTCGCGCTCATCAAGGCGGGCCTCGCCGGTGCCTTCGCGTACAACCGGCTGAAGGCGGCTGCGGACAACGCCAAGGGCGACCCGCTGCTGTCGAAGGCGATGGTCCCGCTGACGGCGGGCATCGCGTCCCTCAAGGGGCTGGGTGCCAAACTGCGCAAGGGTGACGCGGGCGATGCCGACATCAGCTCCTTCGAGGACGTCATCAACGGGGTCAAGGGCGCCGGGAAGAGCGCGGGCGCGACGGTGACCGACAAGGTGCCGAGCGTGGGCCAGCTGAGCGGCGGCTAGGCCTGCGGATCCCGCAGTGCACGCCGAGCCGACAGGCAGGTAGGCAGGCGGGCAGGCCGGTAGGTGGCCAGGTGGGCCGGACGGGCAGCGTCGCCCGTCCGGCCCGCCGCCCGCCTGCCTGCTTCAATGAGCGGATGATCGAGTTCCTGGTGGCCGCGGCCGCCGTCTTCGGGGTGGGGTGGCTGGTGCGGCGCGAGCTACGCGGGGGGGGGGCGGGCGGCGGGGCCGGGGGGGGGGGTGAGGGGTCGCGAGACAGTGCGGCCCGGTGCAGGGCCCCCCAACCACGGAGTGTCGGGGTGTTGGACGCACGCCCCGCCCC
>NZ_JBHYVA010001090.1:0-1517 GCF_042750055.1 Streptomyces sp. NPDC059456 | reverse complement strand
GCCCCCGTCGGCGCGGCGGGCGCCGGGGGTTGTGGGGGGGGGCCGCGCCCCCCCGCCGCCACCGCCGGGCCGGGGCGGGGTCCTGCCGCGTCGGCGTGCCGCGGCAGGACCCCGCCAGCGGGTCAGGACAGCGGTGCCGGCTCCTCCGGGGCCAGCGAGTTGCCCGCGGGGATGCGGCCGCAGTCGGACGGCGCCGCCCGGCCGGCGAAGCGGTCGCCCAGCCAGCCCAGCGCGACGGGCGCCCAGACGACGGGCGCGCCGACGTGGCTGAGCAGGTCGTACTGGCTGTACTTGACGGCGGCGCCGCCGGTGGCGCAGTACTGGCGGGCGAGCGCCCGCACGTCTCCGGCGACCATGACCCCGTCGCCCGTGCCGACGCCCGGACGGTTGCCGAAGGTCCCCTCCAGGACTCCCGCGTTGCCCTGGGCGATGAACCCGGGGACGGTCGGGGACGCGGCGGAGCCGAGGTTGAGCTTGTTCACGGCCTCCAGGAAGGCCGGGACGGAATTGGGGTCGGCGTACTCCGGCTTCGCCATCTTCTTCCAGGTCAGCCCGGGGTAGTGGCCGATGGCGTCGATGATGGAGCCGCGCTCCAGCTCCTCGTACACCTTGAGGCCGTAGCCGTTGAGATAGGACTTGAGGTCGATGCCGTAGGACCGGGACACACCGATGACCGACATGGGGATGACGCCCGACCACGCCAGCGAGCCGTCGACGTACTTCAGGTTGTGCGCCGGGTCCACGAGCAGGCCGCCCTCGGCGTACCCGACCAGCTTGCGGTTGACGTCCGGCGCGTAGCTCGGCGCGAGCGCGGCCGCCCAGTTGGTGGCGATGGCGCCGCCGGAGTAGCCCATGAGGGCGAACGCCGTGGAAGGACCGAGGCCGGTCTGCTCCGCCCTGGTGGCCGCGCGGATCGAGTCCAGCGTGTTCGTCCCGTACTCCGGTCCCGCGGCGAAGTTCGCCCGCTGGCCCTCGGTGTCCGGGATGACGACGTCGTATCCCTGCGTCAGCAGGGGCGCCAGGAAGAGGGCCTCGACGTTCGGGATGAGGCCGCCGAGGGTGACGTTGCCGGCGATCGCCCGGGACGGCCCGTCCTCCGGGTTCAGCGAATCGTAGAACGACTGGTAGGACACCGCCTTGCTGCGGTCGCCCCTGGGACTGCGCACCACCGTGGTCACGTTCGCGGCGGGACGGCCCTGGGCGTCGGTGGTGCGGTAGAGCAGCTGGACCGCCTTGAGGGGCGTGGGGATGCCGACGAGGTGGTACTGCAGCGTCCGCGTCTTCAGCACGGTGCCCGGCGCGAACGCGGACAGGGGCCGGTCGCCGCCGTAGGCGTAGAACGGATCACTCGCCGACGCGGACGCGGACGCCGTTGCCGACGCCGGTGCCGACGTGGACTCCGCGGCGGTGGCCACCGGTGCGGCGGCCATGACCGCCGCGGTGGCGATGGCGACGGAGATCAGGCGAACGGTTCCCTTGCTCATGCGTTCCTCGATTCCTGGGTGGGGGGCTGACAC
>NZ_JBHYVA010001089.1:0-1518 GCF_042750055.1 Streptomyces sp. NPDC059456 | reverse complement strand
ATACGCGACAGCCGCGCCGGGGCCCCCCAGCAGCGGCAGCGCGAGGGCCGCACCGCCGGTGCCCGCGACGGCGAAACCGCGCGCCACGGAACGGGACTTGGGACGTCGGTGCTTACCCTGTGCAGGCATGGCGCATTCCTCTCCGTCGCCTGCGAGGTGAGCTGTCGGGTTCGGACTGGAGATGTCCGGCCGCGCGCGTTCGGAACACGTGCGATTTCACCCCGAGCTGCGCCGATACGGAGATCGGAAACAGCGGCCTACCTGGTTCCCCCGCTCCTGCCGCGTGCGTGAATAGTCGGGTGCGGTATCCGGACGGCGGCAGGATTCGGCGGTCCATCCGGATCGATCGCGAAGGTAATCGAGTTCGGCCGCACGGAACAAGCCACGAATTTCCTGACACATTCACACGAGCGGGAGTTCGGAGGAATTCCGGTCACCCTCCGTCCATTCCCCACCGCCAACGACCGTTCCGGCCGGGCCATTCGGTATTGACGATCAGGCACGCACGGTCACCGTATGATCTGGCTCACGGGGCTGTGCCCGATCTCGCCTCCACTGATGGCAAGTTGGCTGCAACCAGTTCAATTCGGACACCCACGACGACGCGGAGGAGTTCCCGTGACCCAGCAGATACCCCAGCCCCCGCGGACGGAGCCCGTACCGGAGCCGGAGCTGGCAGGAGTGCGCAACTTCCGTGACGTGGGCGGCCTGCCGACCACCGACGGGCGGAGGGTCAAGCCGGGAAAACTATTCCGTAGCGGACATCTGGCGCATGCCACCGAAACCGATGCAGAGTTCCTCGCATCGCTCGGCCTGCACACCATCTTCGACTTCCGCAACGGCGCCGACCACGCCCTGGAGGGGTTCGACGTCGAGCTCCCCGGCGTACGGAACGTCAACATCCCGCTCTCCGACCCGGCCGACGGCAGGGAATTCTGGAAGGTGGTCCGCGAGGGCGGGGTGGAACAGCTGCGCGGGCTCCTCGGCGACGGGAAGGCCGCCGCCCGGATGACCGCCTCGTACCGCTCGATGGTCGAGCACCGCACGGCCGAGCACAGCCGCGTCGTCCACGCCCTCGCGCAGGACAGCCTTCCGGCGCTCATGCACTGCGCCGCCGGAAAGGACCGGGCCGGCCTGTCGATCGCCGTCACGCTCCTCGCGCTGGGCGTCGAGCGCGAGGCGATCGTGGCGGACTACCTGGAGTCCAACGCCCCGCACCGCCGCTACCGGGTGCGCCGCGGCAGCGAGGCGCCCGAAGCCCGCTCCCCCGAGGTGATGGAGCTGCTCGCGCCGCTCTTCGATGCCCGCGCCGCCTACCTCACGGCGGCCTTCGAGACGATCGACGGACACTGGGGCGGGGTCGACCGGTACCTCTCCGAGGGCCTCGGGCTCGCGCCCGTGACCCTCGGCCGGCTGCGGGACCGGCTCCTCGACCGCTGAGGCCGGGGGGGGGTGGGGCGGGGGGGGGCGCGGGCCCCCGCCGGCCCGCCCCCGCCCCCGGCCCCCCCCCGCCCCGCC
>NZ_JBHYVA010001088.1:0-1520 GCF_042750055.1 Streptomyces sp. NPDC059456 | reverse complement strand
ATCAGCCGGGTCCAGGCCGACAGCCCCGGCCGCGACGACCACTCCAACCGCTCCCTGAACAACGAGTGGGTCGAGATCACCAACACCACCCGCGATGCCGTCAACCTCCGCGGCTGGACCCTGCGCGACGCCGACGGCAACCGCTACCGCTTCGACAACGTCCGCATCAACGCCCGTGCCACCATCCGCATCCACACCGGAACCGGCCACAACACCCGCACCGACCTCTTCCAGAACAGCCGCGAATACATCTGGGGCAACAACGGCGACACCGCCACGCTGCGCGATGACCGTGGTCGCACGGTCGACACCCAGTCATGGGGCCGGCGCCACCACTGACCGGGGCCAGGGTGTCGGTGGCCGCCTGGACGGCGGGCGGCCGCCGACACCGCACCCCAGGAGGGTGTCAGCTCCCCGTCCCGACCGAGCGGGGGCTTGTCTGCAACGAAAGGCGGCTGTTGCGGTGCGTGGCGCCGGTCAGTCCTCGAAGTAGTCGGTCAGGACGCAGCCTTTCACGAGTGCGGGGTCTTTGCGGTAGCCGGTGGGTGGGTTGAAGTCGGGGTGGCAGTTGAGGATGAGGAGGCCGCCGGGCTTGATCGCGTTGCGGATGACGGGCTTCTGGTCGGGCAGGACGGCGAAGTCCTGGCCGAGGAGGAACTTGCCGCGGTGGCCCTTGTTCGGGCTTTCCTTGCGGTCTGCATCGAGTTGGGCCTTGTACGCGGTCTGGAAGGTCTTGAGGTCTTTGAACATGAAGATGCGGGTGCCCTTGCCGCAGGCCCCGCGCTCGGTGACGCCCCACTTGCTGTCGTAGGTTTCGTCGCCGGGGAAGAAGTCGTCGTCCTTCGGGTCGGTGGAGATGTCGTTGCAGGCGCCGTAGGCGTTGACGATCTGGGCTGCCTTCGCCATAGTGCCCGCTTTGGGCAGCCCCGGTGCGCCGGCCTTGCCGTCGCCGTCGGAGCCGCCCGAACCGTCGGTGCCGCCGTTCTTAGCGGGTGCCTGGTTGCCCAGTGCCCCACCGACGGATCCGCCCTCGTCGCCGCTCCCGCACGCGGTCAGCGTCGTGAGGCAGAGCAAGGCAGTGGTCGTGACGCTGACGAGCCGGTGAATGCGCATATTTGCGGGAACTCCCGTGTCAATGATCAGAATGCGCCCGACCCTAGGTTTCATGGCGCGTGCATGGCAAATGCCGTCGTGCTGGACGGGCGCCCCACCGCCAGCCGCAGCGGCGCTCGATGAGGCGCTTCTCCCGAGCCCGTCCCCGCCCTGAACTGTGCACCTCCACCCCGCAGCAGGTGCCGGACCTGACGGACGTGGAGTCGATTACGGCACGCCCACGTCCTGGCGCCGACCGCGAACGGCACGGGCCAGCGCCCTACCGTCCGGCAGCGGCATCAATCACGCCTGCGCGCCCGTGCTTGCCCGGGACGGGATCGGGCCCCGACCCGGGGGGGGGGAGGGTCGGGGCCCGAAAGGGGCAGCGCACGAGGGTAAGCGCGTGTCAGTGGCGGTAAGCATCTTTG
>NZ_JBHYVA010001087.1:0-1521 GCF_042750055.1 Streptomyces sp. NPDC059456 | reverse complement strand
GGGTGGGTGGCGTCGACCCCGGTGTCGAGGACGGCGACGGTGACCCCCTCGCCCTGGGTGATCCCCCAGGCCTCCTCGGCGCGCAGGGCCGTCAGGCCCCACTGGCGGTCGCGGATGGCGTCGGCGGCGGCCGGGGGCGCGGTGGCCCCGACGAGCAGGGCGCCGAGGGCGAAGGCCGCGGCGGCCCGGAGCCGGCTCACCGGGTCCCGGACGGGGCGGGCGGCGCGGCGAGGGCGCGTACGGTGCGCTCGGTCCGGTCGGCGACGGCCTTGGCCTCGTGGCCGAGGCCCGCCTGGGCGACGGCTCCGGTGGCGTCCGCCCGCATCGCGTCCTCGGCGGGGCGGGGGGCGTCCAGGGTGCGGCCGTCGGTGAAGGCGGAGACGGCGTAGACCACGACGGGGGCCTCGGCCGGCACGGACGCGGTCCACGCGGCGCGCTGGCTGTCGGCGAAGCCGTAGCCGGGCGGGGCGGGCAGGCGTCCGCGCAGGGCCGCCATCGCCGGGGCGTCGGCGGCGGTGAAGACCAGGCCGACGGTGACGAGGGAGCTGCGGGTGGCGTCGGTGTAGGTGGCGCGCAGGACCCGGGTGCAGCCGGTGGCGGCGAGGGCCGCCTGCCAGTCCGCGGCGAGCGCGGGTCCGCAGTCGGCGTCGGGGGCGAGGGCGACCCGGGTCCACGTGCGGTCGGCTCCGCCCGGGCCGGCGCCGGCGCCGTTCAGGACGGGCGGGAACAGCGTGTCGACGGGGGTCGCGCGCCAGAGCGAGGCGGCTTTGCGGTAGGCGGCGTCCGCGGCCAAGGGGTGGTGGGCGGCGCGCTGTTCGACCCAGCCGCTGATGCCGGCTCCGCCGACCAGCCCCACTCCGAGCAGGGCGCACAGCGCGGCGGCGAGGGCCCTGCGGGCCGGTACGGATCCGGGCGCGGGCGCAGGCGCAGGCGCGGCCAGGACCGCGGTCTGCGGTGTGGACGTGGTCATCCGGCGGCTCCGCCCCCCGTTCCGTACGGCTGCCTGCCCGTACTCTACGCGCCGCCGCACCCCGCCCCGGAGCCGCTGCCCGCCCCCTCCGGATCAACCGCGGCCGCGGCGGAACCGGGCCGCCGCCGACCGCGGGCGGTCCCCGCCCCTGCCGTTGCCGAGCCCGGTCCCCCGACCCGCTCGGGCACATCACCCACCGGGTCCGCGCCGCCGCCCGGCCCGGCATCACGACCCCGCCGGGCCTACCGGGCCCACCAGGGGTCCGGGGCCGCGCCCGGCGCGTTCCGTGACCACACCCACCGGGTCCGCGGCGGCGCCCGGCCCGGCATCGGCCGTCGAGCCTTCCGGCCCCAGAGGGGGCCGGGGCGGGACCCAGCGGGCCCGGGACGGCACCCGGCGCGTTCCGGGACCGAGCCCGGCTCAACGTCCCTGCACCGTTGGGGCCTTCCCGTCCCTGCGAGGCCCCAGGTCAGCCCCCTGTGCCGCCCGGCACAACACCGGCGCACTCGGAAGCCGCTCCCAGCGGAGCACCGGGCACTACCCGCCGCACA
>NZ_JBHYVA010001086.1:0-1527 GCF_042750055.1 Streptomyces sp. NPDC059456 | reverse complement strand
TCCCAAACACTTCGACCATCCCCCCGCCAGCTGTGGTATTTTTATGGTAAACACTTTCGACCGCGCTCAACCCAAATAACTACCGGGGGATACCCCTCCGGTGAAGGGGTACCGCCCGTTCGTGTGTCACAAGGGAGCGGGGGTCGCGGGAGCTCCCGCCCGCCCGCTACCGGCGGAGCGGACTCAGTGGTGGCCGCCCTGCGCCTCGAGGCGCTTGAAGGAGGCCTCGATCTCGGCCTCGGCCTCGGCGCGGCCGACCCAGTTCGCGCCCTCGACCGACTTGCCCGGCTCCAGGTCCTTGTAGACCTCGAAGAAGTGCTGGATCTCCAGGCGGTCGAACTCCGACACGTGGTGGATGTCGCGCAGGTGCTCCACGCGCGGGTCCGAGGCCGGCACGCAGAGCAGCTTGGCGTCGCCGCCCGCCTCGTCGGTCATGTTGAACATGCCGATCGCGCGGCACTTGATCAGGCAGCCCGGGAAGGTCGGCTCATCCAGGATGACCAGCGCGTCCAGCGGGTCGCCGTCCTCGCCGAGGGTGTTCTCGACGAAGCCGTAGTCCGCCGGGTAGCTGGTGGAGGTGAAGAGGCGACGGTCCAGACGGATCCGGCCGGTCTCGTGGTCCACCTCGTACTTGTTCCGCGAACCCTTGGGGATCTCGATGGTGACGTCGAACTCCACGTCCTGCTCCTCCATGATCAGCTTCATTGCTTCGAGACTGCGGTCGTTCACCTGCGTGCGCGTCCCTCCCAGCCCAACCGGGGTGGGGTGCCATGCTCGCGGCAAGACGCAGTGGTTAAGTGTCCCTCACGCATATGTGTGATCGCGAAAGGGGCTGGTCCGAGGTGCCCTTGGTCAAGACGTGGCAGCTCATCGCGGTGTCGGCCGTGGCCGGCCTCGCCCTGTCGGTGGCGGCGGTGGCCGCCGCCGGTCCTTGGGACTCCGGCCAGCGTAAGGCCGAGCGGGACAGAGCCGCCTCCTGGGGCCTTACGGGTGGCGCAGATCACGGTGGCGCCGCCGGCGGGTCCGAGCCGCAGGCCGCGCCCAGCGCCCCCGGGGTGCTCTCCGCGATCGGCCCGGACGCCCCGCGCAAGGCCGACGCCGGGGTCGCCTCCGCCGGCTCCGGGCGGCTCGCCGACGTCCTGCGGCCGCTGCTGGCCGACCCCGCCCTCGGTACGGTCCGCACCGCCTCGGTCATCGACACCGCCACCGGCCAGGTGCTCTTCGAGTCCGGGCCGCGCGAGCCGATGACCCCCGCCTCCACCACCAAGATCGCCACCGCGACGGCCGCGCTCGCCGCGCTCGGCCCCGAACACCGGATCCGGACCACCGTGACCCCCGGTGCCGGCCCCGGCGAGATCGTCCTGGTCGGCGGCGGCGACCCCTCCCTCACCGCCAAGAAGAAGAGCCCCGCCGGATCCGGCGGCAGCCTCGTCGCCCTCGCCGCCGACGCCGCCCAGGCCCTCAAGGCCGCCGGCACCGGCACCGTAACCCACGGATACGACGACACCCACTTATACGGGGACGCCC
>NZ_JBHYVA010001085.1:0-1536 GCF_042750055.1 Streptomyces sp. NPDC059456 | reverse complement strand
CCGCCGTTCCACCAGCCGTTCCAGGAACCACCGGCGAAGTCACCGTCCGTGTTGTACCAGTTGCCGTCCTGGCCGATCGCCCCCAGGTGCACGACCTTTCCGGCCACCGACGCCGCGATGTCGAGGGCGTTGAAGCCACCGGTGGGGCCGGCCGTACCCCAGTTCCCCCACTTGCCCGCCGCGTAGTCGGCGTCGAGCTCGACGATCCGGTCGTTGGCGTCGGTGGCGAAGATGTGGTTGACGTGGTCCGCGGTCGTCGCGCTGGTCACCCGCTTCAGACCCGTACCACCATGACCGGTCCACCCGTTCCACTTGCCCGCCGAGTAATCCCCGTCCGCGTTGTACAACTGCCCGTCCGCCCCGACGACCACCAAGTGCACGGTGTTCCCGTCGGAAGACGCCGAAATCGCCTTGGCCTGCGGAGCATCCTTCAGCTGGAACCAGCCCGACCACGCGCCGGCCGCGTAGTCACCGTCGTTCTCGTAGACCCGGTCGTCCCCGCCGATCGCGAACACCCGGTTCACCGAACCCGTCGGGGCACTGGTGATCTCCTTCATCCCGGTGACGCCGAAGTCGCCCCAGCCGCTCCACGAGCCGGCCGCGTAGTCGCCCTCCGCGTTGGCGAGGGCGCCGTCCGGCGCCACCCGCTGAAGGTGGACGGTGTTCTTCGGCCGCGGGGGGCCGGGGCGCACCGGTCCGCCCGTGAACCAGCCCGCGGTACGGGCCTGGTCCAGTGGCGTGAAGAAGGCCCGGGCCAGCTCGGTGTAACCGCGGTCGTTCGGGTGCAGGCCGTCGGCCATCTGCGCGGGGTGGCCGGCGTCCGCCCGGTTGGCGGGGGTCAGCGCGGGCGCGTCCACGAAGCGGAAGTGCCGGCCCGACTGCTGCTGCGCCGCCTCCAGCTCCTTGAGCCGCTGGTTGTAGCGCGCGATGGGCTGGGACAGGTCCTGATAGTTCCAGCCCGGGGTGGAGGGGACGAGACCCTGCACGATCACCGTGGCACCGGGCCGCAAGGCGAAGATCCGGTCGACGAGGTCCCGCGTCTGGTCGGCCGTACGGTCGGGGTCGGCACCCTGGTTGAGGTCGTTGAGACCGATGTGGAGCAGGACGACGTCGGGCGCGGCGGCCGGGATCCAGCGCTCCACGCCCGAACGGACCTGGCCGACGGTGTACCCGGCGTGGCCCTCGTGCTCGGCATCGGCCGTCGGGCCGTGGGCGAGGGAGCCGACGAAGTCCACGGTGTAGCGCGACTGCCCGGCGACCAGCTCGCGCAGCGGCTGGCGGTAGCCGCCGAGGGTCGAGCTGCCCTCGCCGTAGCTGATCGAGTCGCCGAGCGGCATGACGCGGACGGCCGGAAGCTGGCCGGCGGCGGATGCGGGCGCCGAGGTGACGGCGGGCAGCAGTGTGGTGGAGGCGGCGGCGAGCGCGGCGAGTACGGCGATGCGGCGTTTCATGCGGGTCCTCTCCGAGGCGGCGAAGCCGGGCCCCCGCACCGCTCAGCCCCATATCATCGCGGCGTCACATTGCAGGGTCGGGACG
>NZ_JBHYVA010001084.1:0-1551 GCF_042750055.1 Streptomyces sp. NPDC059456 | reverse complement strand
ACAAACCCCCCGGTGATCCCGGTCAACCGTCCGCCGCGGTACCCAGGGGTAACGCCGGGCCCGGGATGCCAACCAACAAGTAGTTGTCGCGGTCCGGGCCTTCGCGGCGTTCCGCGCTGGCCGCACTGACCGACGACTGGCTGACCGCCCTGTTCGCCGCGGCCCAGCGCGAGACCGGGGTGCGCGGCGCCGCCCTCGTCGCCGTCGGCGGCTACGGGCGCGCCGAACTCTCCCCGCGCAGCGACCTCGACCTGCTGCTGCTCCACGACGGCAAGGCCGAGCCGCGGGCCCTGAGCGCCCTGGCCGACCGCCTCTGGTACCCCGTGTGGGACCTGGGCGTCGCCCTCGACCACTCGGTGCGGACCCCGGCCGAAGCCCGCAAGACCGCCGGCGAGGACCTCAAGGTGCACCTGGGGCTGCTCGACGCCCGGCCGGTCGCGGGCGACGCCGGCCTCCTCGCGGGCCTGCGCACCTCGGTCCTGGCCGACTGGCGCAACCAGGCCGCGAGGCGGCTCCCGCAGCTGCACTCCCTGTGCCGGGAGCGGGCCGAGCAGGCCGGGGAGCTGCGCTTCCTGCTGGAACCCGACCTCAAGGAGGCCCGCGGCGGGCTCCGCGACGCCACCGCACTGCGGGCGGTCGCCGCGTCCTGGCTGGCCGACGCCCCGCGCGAGGGGCTGGCCGAGGCCCGCCGCCGCCTGCTGGACGCGCGCGACGCCCTGCACCTGGTGACGGGCCGGGCCACCGACCGGCTCGCGCTCCAGGAGCAGGACCAGGTCGCCGCGCAGCTGGGCCTGCTCGACGCCGACGCGCTGCTGCGCGAGGTGTACGAGGCCGCGCGGGTCGTCGCGTACGCCGGCGACGTCACCTGGCGGGAGGTCGGGCGGGTCCTGCGGGCCCGGGCGGCCCGGCCGAGGCTGCGCGGGCTGCTCGGATCCCGGGGGGCCGCCGCCGAGCGGGCGCCGCTGGCCGAAGGCGTCGTGGAGTCCGAGGGCGAGGCCGTCCTGGCCCTGGCCGCCCGGCCCGACCGCGACCCGGTGCTGCCCCTGCGGTTCGGCGCCGCGGCCGCACAGGCGGGTCTGCCGGTGTCCCTGCACGCCGTACGGCGGCTCGCGGCGCAGGCCAAGCCCCTGCCCGTGCCGTGGCCCGCCGAGGCGCGCGAGCAGCTGGTGACCCTGCTCGGGGCAGGGGAGCCCACGGTCGCCGTCTGGGAGGCCCTGGAGGCGGAGGGCCTGATCACCCGGCTGCTGCCGGACTGGGAACGCGTGCGGTGCCGCCCGCAGCGCAACCCCGTGCACACCTGGACCGTGGACCGGCACCTGGTCGAGACGGCGGTCCGCGCCTCGGCCCTGACCCGCCGGGTCGGCCGCCCCGACCTGCTGCTGATGGCCGCCCTCCTGCACGACATCGGCAAGGGCTGGCCCGGGGACCACGCGGTGGGGGGGGGGGGGGGGGCCCCCCCCCGGGCGGGCCGCGCCGGGCGCGGCCCCCCCCCGGCCCGCGCCGCCGCGGGGGGGGGGGGGGGGCCGCGCCCGGGCGGGGACGCCCCCCCCC
>NZ_JBHYVA010001083.1:0-1565 GCF_042750055.1 Streptomyces sp. NPDC059456 | reverse complement strand
CCGTCCGTACCGACAGCCAGGCGCCGTGCGTGCGGGCCGCGGCCGCCGCCGCGTCCGCGGCGACCCCGCCCGGGCCGCCCGCCTCCCACACCAGGGACCAGCGCGGGTCGCGCAGTTCGGCGCGCAGCGCCTCGGAGCCCGGGTCCCCGCGCCGGTCGGCCGCCGCCGCGGCCCGGGTGCCGGCGGGCAGCCCCATCAGCGGGTCGGCGGTGCTGAGCGGGCTGTCCCCGTACGACAGGAGCAGGCCGGACATGCCGCCGAGGACCTTGCGCTGGATGGCCCGCCGCAGCGGACCGGTGTTCCGTACGAAGGTGAAGACGACCGGCAGGGCGACCCCGGCCAGGGCGTTCTTGAACTGGACCAGGAAGGTGGCCTTCCGGGTCGATCCGAGCAGGGCCTTGCCGATCGGGACCCGCTCCTGCCCGTACGTGGCGAGCAGCTCCGGGCCCGCCTGCCCGCGGGCTGCCATGGCGAGCTTCCAGGCCAGGTTGTAGGCCTCCTGGATGCCGGTGTTCATGCCCTGCCCGGAGGCGGGGCTGTGCACGTGGGCCGCGTCGCCCGCCACGAAGCAGCGGCCGTCGTGCATGCGCGGCACCATCCGCTGCTGGAACGTGAACACGGAGGTCCACTCGGGTTCGCCGACCCGCACCGGGCGGCCGAGTCCGGCGCCGAGCTTCTCCGAGAAGCGCCGCGCCGCGTCCCCGGGCTGCGCTCCGGGGGCGGTGTCGAGCAGCCTCCAGTACCCCTCGCGGCGGTAGGGGACCATCATCAGGGCCTGGCTGCCGGTGTGGACCCAGTAGATGGTGTCGGGCGGCAGGTCGGTGGAGACGGGGGCGTCGGCGAGCGCCCAGGTCTCGCTGGACTCGCCGATCAGCGGCAGCCCGAGCTGCTTGCGCACGGTGCTGTGGCCGCCGTCGCAGCCCACCAGCCAGGGCACCTCGTACTCCTCGGTGCTGCCGTCGGGGTGCTCCAGGCGGGCGCGTACGCGGGCCCGGTCCTGCTCGAACGAGGCCAGCCGCACCCCCCATTCGACGGTGACGCCGAGCCGGGCGACGGCCTCGCGGAGCACGTGCTCCGTCTCCGCCTGCCCGATGATCAGGCTGTACGGGAAGCGGGTGGGCATCGTGCGGTAGTCGGCGTCGAGGCGGACCAGGCGGCTGCCGCGCGCGTACATCGTGAAGGCCCGGTTCTTGCGGCCCCGCGCGAGCACCCCGTCCACGACGCCCATCTGGTCGAAGGTCTCCAGGGTGCGCGGGTGGACGGCCACGGCCCGGCTCTCGGGGGCCGGCCCGGGAGCCCCGTCGACGAGGCGTACGTGCAGCCCCCGCCGGGCCAGTTCATGGGCGGCGGTCAGGCCCACGGGGCCCGCCCCCACCACGAGGACCCGGGCGGGGTCGTCTCCGGACGGTGTGCCGGTACTGCTCGCCACGTGGCTGCTCCTCTGGTCGTACGGGTTGCGGAGGGGACGAACGGGGGCCGGGGTCAGACGGCCGCGGCCGCGGCCTCGGCGGCGGGGGGGGGCGCCCCGCGGGGGGCGGAGCGCCGCCCCCGCGGGGGTGTGCGCG
>NZ_JBHYVA010001082.1:0-1572 GCF_042750055.1 Streptomyces sp. NPDC059456 | reverse complement strand
CCGCCGCGTCCACGGGTCCGCCGGATCAGCCGCGGAGCTCCTCCGCGACGAGCTCCGCGATCTGGACCGCGTTCAGCGCGGCGCCCTTGCGGAGGTTGTCGTTCGAGAGGAACAGCGCGAGGCCGTTCTCGACGGTCTCGTCCACGCGGATGCGGCCCACGTACGAGGCGTCCTTGCCCGCTGCCTGGAGGGGGGTCGGGATCTCCGAGAGCTCGACGCCCGGGGCGTCCTTGAGGAGCTCGTACGCGCGCTCCACGCTGATCGGGTTCGCGAAGCGGGCATTGACCTGGAGGGAGTGGCCGGAGAAGACCGGTACGCGCACGCAGGTGCCGGAGACCTTGAGCTCCGGGATCTCCAGGATCTTGCGGGACTCGTTGCGGAGCTTCTGCTCCTCGTCGGTCTCGAAGGAGCCGTCGTCGACCAGGTTGCCGGCGAGCGGGACCACGTTGTACGCGATGGGGCGCTTGTAGACGGCCGGCTCCGGGAAGTCCACCGCGCCGCCGTCGAAGGTCAGCTGGTCGGCGGCCTCGGAGACCGCGCAGGCCTGGCCCTTGAGCTCGGCGACGCCGGCCAGGCCGGAGCCGGAGACGGCCTGGTAGGTGGTGGCGACCATCGCCGTCAGGCCGGCCTCCTCGTGCAGCGGACGCAGCACGGGCATCGCGGCCATGGTGGTGCAGTTCGGGTTGGCGATGATGCCCTTGGGGCGGTCCTTGATCGCGTGCGGGTTGACCTCGGAGACGACGAGCGGCACCTCGGGGTCGCGGCGCCAGGCGGAGGAGTTGTCGATCACGACGGCGCCCTGGGAGGCGACCTTCTCGGCGAGGGCCTTGGACGTCGCGCCGCCCGCGGAGAAGAGCACGATGTCCAGGCCGGAGTAGTCGGCCGTGGAGGCGTCCTCGATGGTGATCTCCGTGCCCTCCCATGCGAGGGTCGAGCCCGCGGAACGGGCCGAGGCGAACAGCCGCAGCTCGTCCACCGGGAACTTGCGCTCGGCGAGGATGCCGCGCATGACTCCGCCGACCTGTCCGGTGGCTCCGACGATTCCGACCCTCACGGTGACTCCTTCTGCTACGTACGACGCGGGCGCGTGGAGCCATCATGCGTTCGACCCCACGAGGCTTGTCCAATCCATTGTCCGAGGAACGGACGGTGTCCCGGATGTGAACCCCCGTGACACGTTCGTGGCGGGCGTGTTGCACCCCCGCCGAGCACCCGTTTTGCCCGGTCGCAGCCGGTTACGGTCCGTTCCGTCGCGTCCGCTATCCGGACGGACGTTCCGTACACCGAACTCGGGGAGAAACCACCGTGCGCGCCATCCGCCACCGCCGCCGGTCCATACCGGCGCTCGCCGCCCTCGCGGCCACCGCCGTCGCCGCACCCGTCCTGCTGGCCGCCGCCCCGGCGGCCGCCCACCCGCGCGAGGGCCGGCTGGCCAGGGAGCTGGTGACGGAGGTCACCGCCCGAGGTGCCGAACCGCACCAGGCGAAGTTGCAGCGGATCGCCGAGGCCCACGGCGGCCACCCCGCCCCCCGCCCGCCCGGGCCCCCCCCCACCGCCCCCAAACTCCACCAC
>NZ_JBHYVA010001081.1:0-1573 GCF_042750055.1 Streptomyces sp. NPDC059456 | reverse complement strand
GCTGCGGGTCCGGCGTGGTCCCGCCGCGGCCGTGGGGCCCCCCCGCGGCCGCACAATCCCGCCCCGAGGCCCCAGCGCACACGCCGCCACCCCCCGGGTGGCGCGCCCGGGGGCCGGCGCGCGGGGGCGGGGGGGGTGCCCCGCCCCGGGGGCCCGGGGCCCCGGGGGCGGGCTGCTCGGTCCGGCTCGCGGGAATGCGCACCCAGCCACGGCCGCCCTGTGCTCGCTGCTCCGCACTCATCGCGGACCCCTCTCGACCTCACCGCAGAGACGTCTTCGGATGCCCGGCGCCGGCCCGGTCGGGCGGCACGGTCCCGGTGGAGCCCGCCGGCCCGTGCCGGGCGCCGAGGCGCTTTCGTACTCCTCTCACCAGTCTCCCCGCCGTGAACCCCGCACCGTGCACGAATCGCATGGAAGGGCCGAATGAGGGAGCCGTCAGCAGCCCGGCGAAGAACAGTCCGGGCCAGGAGGACTCGAAAACGGCGCTCAGCTCGGGCGTGCCGCCGCCCCCGACGGTGTCGAGCGCGGCCCTCAGCCGGGCGTCCAGCAGCCCCAGCCGGTCCAGGTGCGGGATGAACCCGGTGGCCGCGACGACGTGCGCGACGTCCAGTACGACGGACTCCCCGGCCGCGGTGGTCAGCCCGAGCCGGGTCCGCTCGCCCACCGGCGCCGCCCGGTGCAGCCGGTGCCCCAGCAGCACCGGGACGCTCCGCTCGAAGCGTTCCCGCAGCCACCAGGCCCCGGCCGGCCCGAGCGCGGTCGCCGCGATCCGCTCCCTGGTCGGCGCGGGCAGCCGGCGCACCGCCCAGGGCAGCTCCGACCACGCCCAGCTGCGCCAGCCGGTGCCGAGGCCGCTGTGCGGATCGCGCAGGGCGCGCAGGGCCGGGCGCTCCAGCGGCTGCGGCACGGTGTTCCAGTTCAGCCGGGACCGGCGGGCGACGAGACAGGGCCGTGCCCCGTTCTCGGCCAGCAGGGCGGCGGTCTCCAGGGCCGCCTGCCCGGCCCCGATCACGGCGACCTCCCGGCCGGCGAACCGGGCCAGGTCGCGGTGGCCGCTGCTGTGCGAGCAGTGGCCGGGCGGCAGGTCCCGCAGCGCCCCGGGCAGGTGGACGAACGGCATCACCCCGACGGCGAGCGCGACCGTCCGGGCGAGCAGCGGCGGCCCCTCGGCGGTGCGGACCAGGAAGCCGTCGCCCTGCGGGGTGACCTCGGTGACCGTCACCTCCTCCACCTCGGGCACGGCCTGCCGCGCGAACCACATGCCGTACGAGCTGAACGTGCCGATCGGGAGCGGGCTGCCGTGCTCGGCCGCCAGCCCCCGGGTGGCGCAGTACGCGGCGAGGGTGTGCCGGCCGCCGGGCGCGGACAGGTTCGAGGACCAGGGCTCCGACTTCAGGTACATGCCGTCGGGCATGTGGTCCCGCCACGAGGCCATGGGCCGCCCGAGGACCCTCACCCCGAGCCCGGCCGCGGGCGCCGGGGCGGGGGGCGCCCGCCCCGCCCGCGCGCGCCCCCCCCCCCCCCCACCGAGAAACCCCCCCCCCCCCGGCCCGCCCCCCACTCGGGCGCCGGG
>NZ_JBHYVA010001080.1:0-1580 GCF_042750055.1 Streptomyces sp. NPDC059456 | reverse complement strand
CCCCGAGGCTGAACCGGTCCGCCCCCGGGCCGGGCACCGGCACCGGCCGCGCGCCGAGGAGCCGGGGCGCCGGCGGCGCGGGGGGCGGCCCCCGCGGGGGCCGGGCCCCGGCCGCGGTGTGGGCGTGCTCAGCGGCCGGCCAGAACCGCCGCGTGGGCGCGGGGGCGGCGCACCGGGCTGTGCCGGACGGGGGCCTGCCCGAGCGCCGGCGCCGGCGACGTCGCCGCCGGGGCCGCTGCCCGGCCTGTCGCCGGGGTTGCGGCCGGTGCCAGGCAGCGCGCCGCATGGGCCACCGAAGCGAGCGTGACGTGCCGGTGCCAGCCCGGCAGGGAGCGGCCCGAGAAGTCCCGCAGGCCGACCTCCTGCACACCGGCCCCGGCCGCCGCCGACACCCGTTGCGCCGTCTTCGTCATCCGCACCAGCGCCCCGGGCTCCGTCCGCACCATGTCCGTTACCCACAGCTGCGTCGGCAGCCGCCGGGCCGCCTCCCACTCCCCGAACAGCAGCACTTCGCGCCGCCGTCCCGGCGCCGGGTCCGGGACCATCACGCGGACGGCCGCCACCAGCGAGGTCCGCCGCGCCCCCGGCAGCTCCGGGTCGGGCCATTCCACCGGCATCCGCAGTCCCCTGACGTTCTGCAGGATGTCCCGCGCGGCCAGCGTGCCCGCGCCGAAGCCGGGCAGCCGCGGGTCCGTCACCAGCAGCCGCGCCTCGGGGCTGATCCGCCCCACCACCGGGACCCGCGCCTCCGCGAAGCGGTTCAGCGTGGCCCGCGTCGCGATGTCCCGGATGTCCAGCACCACCGGCCGCGTGGCCGCCCCCGACTCGCGCGCCTCCCGGACGGTGTCCAGCACCGCCGTCACCGCGCACTCCTCGTACGACTCGTCGGTGGCCTCCGGCTCCTCGTCGAGGAACAGCCGCCAGCCCACGGGCGTGACCACGGCGGCCGAGGTGAACCACATCCCGAACGCCTGCTGTCCGCGGAACATCTGCCCCCGGTGCGGGTCGAAGCGGTGCCCCGCCCCCACCGAGTGCTCCCCGCCCTTCGGGATCGCCATCGGCTGCGCCACCCAGGCGTTGAGCGGAGCAGTCCGGGCCAGGTACTGCGACAGGGCCGCCCGGATCGGCTGCCAGTCCCAGGTGGACGCCGCGATGAAGTGGTGCAGGCTCTGCTCCGCGGCCGCCGCGCCGCCCGCTCCGCCGCCCGCTCCGGCCGTCATCTGCTGCGCGATGTTCCGGATCGACTTGCGGCCCTGGGCCGCGAGCAGCCCGCGTACGTACTGCCGGCCGCGCTCGCGCTGGTCCCGGCGCCGCAGGGAGGTGAACACCGCCGCGCACAGCTCCTCGACGGCCTCGACGGGCTCGTCGGCCCGCGTGCGCCGCCCCGCCGCCGTCGCCCGGACACCCCGGTACGTGCCGCTGTTCGCGCTGCTGGTGCTGGTGCTGGTGTTCACGACTCCCCCTTCGTCGATGGCCCCCCTACCGTCCGTCCGCGCCCCCCTCCGGGGGGAGGTGCGCCGGGCACACGGCTGGGCCGAGCGGGGGGGGGGGCGCGCGCCCCCGCCCCGCCGCCACCCCCC
>NZ_JBHYVA010001079.1:0-1585 GCF_042750055.1 Streptomyces sp. NPDC059456 | reverse complement strand
ACAGGGGCGTGGACCCACTGGGCCACCCCGGCCGCGCGCGCCGTGAACCCGCTCGCGTACAGGACCCCCATCAGGTGCCACCAGGCGAGCCACAGCCCGAGCGCGGGGACGACGGCGCCCAGGCTGATCAGCAGGGCGGGCCGCAGGCTCCGGCCGCGCCGGGTGCGGGTCCACAGGTGGGCGCACTGCGTGAGCCACGACCCGTAGGCCAGTCCGACGGCCACGGGCAGCAGCAGGAGCTGCGGCCGATGCGGCAGCCACACCCCGCTCCCGCCCGAACTGGTGAGGACCGTTCCGGCGGCGATGCCCGCACCCAGCCATCCTCCCGCCCACAGGCCCGAGGGCACTCGGGCCCCGGTCAGCACGGCGTACGCGACCGTCCGCCAGAGCGAGGTGCCGGCGATCGCGGTGACCAGGGCGGCGGACAGCAGCGTGATCGCCTGGGTGATCCCGATCGTCGCCAGGCCGTAGGGCGCCAGGTAGTACAGCAGGTGCTGGTCGACGAGCACGACCGTGGCGCCGGTGAGGAAGAACGCCGCGGCGGGGGTGCGGAACAGCGGTGCCGGATCGTTCAGGGCGCTGCGGCGCAGGCTCCACTGCGGGTGGGTGCGCAACAGTGCGCGGACCGGGGCGAGGACCGGGTCCAGGACCGGGGCGAGGGCGCGTGCCCGCGGGACCGGGCCGGCGGTCTCCCGCGGGCCCTCGGCGGCCCAGCCGCGCGGGTCCGCGCCCCAGCGCAGCGCGGTCAGGTCGGCGTGGACCTCACGGCTGCGCAGGACGTCCGAGCGGGCGAGGTGGACCAGGGTGACCGTGAACGCGGCGAGCAGCATCGGCCGGTCCGGTACCGGCATCCGGCCGTCCGCGAGGACCGCGTGGACGACGTGGCCCTCCCAGAGCAGGTAGGGCAGCAGCACGAGGGCCAGGAACACCCGCCACAGCGTGACGGTGGCATAGGTGAGGGTGACGTCCCGGTTGGCCACGTGGGCGAGTTCGTGCAGCAGCACCGCACGCAGGCGCGCGGGATCGCGGTCCCGGTCGACGAGCAGGCCTCCCTGCAGGCACACGACCGGGCGGCCGGTCCGCCCGAACACCACCGCCCCGGATCCGCCGGCCGCCGGGTCGACGACCACCCGGGGCACCGTCGCGAGGCCGGCGGTGGCGGCCAGCCCGGCGACGAGGGCGCCCAGTTCACCGCCGGGGTCGACCGCCGCGAGCGGCACCACCCGGCCGGCCCGGGCCTTCCAGCGGGGCAGCAGCAGGAAGAGCAGCACGGCCGCCGCGGTCAGCAGGACGGGCCAGCCGGCGAGCTGCCACCAGGGCGGAGGGGGTTCCCACACGGACTGGCAGAGCCGGTAGGCGACGGCCTGGCCGACGGTGCGGGCGGACTGCGTCCAGGACGCATCGGACGGGTCGGCGCCGGCAGCGAGTTCGCACCCGGACCGGTCGTCGTCGGCCAGGCCGAGGACGACGGTCAGCATCATGGAGCCGCTCGCTGCAAGGAGCAGGAACAGCAGCGTCACGAAACGCACGCTCGTGCCCGCACCCAGCACGCGCTCGTCGATCCGGGCGGGGGCCGGGGCGGACG
>NZ_JBHYVA010001078.1:0-1596 GCF_042750055.1 Streptomyces sp. NPDC059456 | reverse complement strand
AAGAGACAGCCTGGACGACGTACCGGCGGCTCGGCGCGCTCTGGCACGAGGTGCAGATCGGTGCCCCCGCCGGTACGCCCTGCGTGCAGATGTCCTGGTGGGCCCCGGCGGAACTGCGGGTGATCCAGCGCGAGTCGGACATCCACGACGGGTTCCTGCACCTGGGCCCGTACTTCGACCCGAACCGCCGCGAGGACGCGTACGCGCGCGCCCTCGCGGGCGGGACGGACGAGGAGACGGCCCGCGCCGTCGCCGACGCGGCGATGGTCGCGGCCGCCGTCCGGGCCCGCTCGGCGGATCCCGAGGGCGCGGTCATCGGAGCCAGCGAGGAGAGCGTCCCCGACACCCTCGCTGGGCCGCGGGACCTCGTACGGATCTCCCACGCACTGCGGCATTCGCCCGTCGTGGCGGCCGTCCGCCGGGAGGTCGCGCTCACCGGGAGCGGGCCGGCCTGAACACCGGCCCGCCGGGCCCGGGGGGGTCAGCGCTGGGCCACGGCCAGCGCCACCTTGGGGAACAGGTCCTGGAACGGGCCGGCGGAATCGATTCCCTCCCGGCCGTACGGCGCGTCGAAGCTCCACACCATGAACAGCAGGAACACGATCAGCGCACTGAACAGCCCCGCCAGCAGCAGCTCCCGGCCCGACCGGCGGATCTGCAGGGTGAAGATCAGCCCGACCGTCACCACCCCGCCGACCAGCAGCCCGAACCACACCACGCCCGGCAGGGTCGACTCGTCGGCCTGCACGCGCGAGTGCCGGGCGTCGTCGGCGGCCGCGATGTGGTCCAGCAGCGGCTGGTAGGCCTGTGCCTGGAGCTCGTTCGCCGGGCTCTGGTGGGTGACGTCCGTGCGGAGCTTGCCGAGCAGCTCGGCGCCCTGGGGCGAGGCGCCCTCGCCCGCGGTCAGCAGCGGCCAGTCCACGGCGACGGTGTGGGAGACGTACGCGTCGACCTCGCCGCGGATCCGGTCGCGGACCGGGGCCGGGTAGACGTCGGCGCGCTGGGTGACCTCGTACAGCGACTGGGCCTCGCGGCGCACGCTGTCCTCGGCGGCGCCGCGCGCCTCCCAGACGCCCGCGATCGCCAGACCGAGCACGATGGCGTAGACCACGCCCACCATCATCGTCATGTACTCGATGACGTCGGGGGTTTCGCTGGTGTCCTCGTCCTCCGCGACCCGGCGGTGCCGGAGCAGGGTGAAGGCAAGGACGAGGGCGCAGACGAGCGCCATGGCGACGGCCAGGACCAGCCATTCGGACACGTGGGTACTCCCGTTGGTGGATCGGTGGGTGGATGCGGGATGCGGATGCGAGCTGCGGCGTGCGGGCTCAGCCGCGGCTCTTGGAGCGCGGCCGCAGCGCGGCGGCGGCGAGTACGGCCGGGGTGGTGACGACGACCATGAGCATCACGGTGGACATGCCGCCCGGGGTGCGCCGCTCCAGGGCGACCGAGCGGTACGGACGCACGTGGAAGGCGCTCACGCGCGCGGGCGCGGCTGCGGCCCGGGGCGGGGCGGGCGCTTCGGCCGGAGCCGGCCCGGCAGGCTCCCCGGGTTCCGGCGCGGGCGGCGCGGGCGCGGGCAGCACGGCCCCGGCC
>NZ_JBHYVA010001077.1:0-1597 GCF_042750055.1 Streptomyces sp. NPDC059456 | reverse complement strand
CTCTTGGTGTCGCGGGCGCGCGGTGGCGCCCCCCGCCCCCCGCTGGGGGCCCCCCCCCGGGTCGGCCCCCGCCCCCGCGCCCCCCCCCCGCGGGCCCCGGGGGGGGGCGGGCGGACCCGGGGGGGCCGGCTCAGCCCTGCTCGTCAGCCTCGTCCGTCGGTCCTGTCCGTCAGGCCTGTTCGTAGACCCAGTCGGAGACCGCGCCCCCGCCGACCCGGGCCCGCCAGGCGAGGGAGTTCCCGTCCCGGATGCCGGTCTCGTCCGGGCGCACGTCCCGCCAGGTCCCGTTGCCGTTGTGGTTCGGGAACGTCTGCAGCGGGCCGCCGTTGACCCTGACGTCCAGGTACGGGGTCCGGCCGTCGGCCTCGGTGTCACCGACGCCGAAGATGTTCCGGGTCGGGTCGAAGTACACGTACGCGCCCTTGATGATGCGGGTGTCGGCGCTGGCCGAGGTGGCGGCGGTCACCACGGTGACCGCGGCCGTGGCGACGGCCAGCAGCGCGAGCCTCTTTCGCATGAGTGCGTCTCCTTCGGAAGGGTTCCGGTCGTTCCGGCGAGCGGTTCGTCCCGCCGGTGGTCCCAGATTTCCGACGGCCGGATTGTCCGTCCACGAAAAGCGGGAAAAGCGCAGTTCGGGCACGGACAACCGGCATTGTCCGGCGGACGGACGAGGGTTTTGGCGCGGTCCGTCACCGCTGCCCGCCCGACGGCTGCCGCGGAATCGGGCCACGCCGCGCCAGGTTGTCCGACAACTGCTGGAAAGCCCGACGCGTCACCTGATCTGCTGGGACGTCGACCGGTACGGGGCGGGCGGACACCCGGGCGCCCCGAGGACGGGGAGGGGCCTCACCGATGGGCAGGGCAGGGCGTCTGCAAGGGGAACCGAAGGGGGAGACCGCCCAGGCGAACGCGCTGGCGGTGTTCCTGCGGAGCGTGACGGAAGGCCGTACGGTCCGGGAGCTGGCGAAGGCGTACGGGGCGGGAAGGACCAGCTGGAGCGACTACCGCTCCGGAGCGAAGATCATCCCTCTGGAGCTCCTGAAACGCGTGATATCCGGCCGGGTCCGTGACGAACGGGGGCGGGCCGCACTGTGGGACCGCGCCCGTCGGCTGCACGCCGCCGCCTGCGCGGCGGAGCAGGGCAGGGCGCCGGCGGACGGCGGGCGGGAGGACGCCCCGCGGTCGTGGGAGGTGTTCCAGCGCGCCCAGCGCCGGGCCGACGCCGAACTCGCCCGGTCGGAGGAGGCGTTGCGCACCCTTCTGGGGCTGACCACCAGGCTCCGCAAGGAACTCGACGACGCCCTCGCGCGGGGCGAAGGCGGCGGAGGCGGACCGGCCGCCGGCCCGGAACCCCGGCCGCAGGCGCCCCCACGGCAGGCACCGGGCACGGACGGGACGCCCGCGCACGGCGGTGCCCGTGTGCCGGGGACGGAACTCGTCCTCTGGGCGCCGCGCCCCGGCGCCCCGTACGGCCCGGAGGAGGCGGCGGCCCGGATCGGCGCCGAGACGGAGGTCCGCAGGCAGCAGCTCGGCCGCCTGCGCGAGGAGGTCCGGGAACTCCGGGAGGTGCGTGCCGCGCCCGCAGGCAGCGGCCTGG
>NZ_JBHYVA010001076.1:0-1598 GCF_042750055.1 Streptomyces sp. NPDC059456 | reverse complement strand
GGTCCGTGACGAGCACGACCTCGCCGAGGACGAGGGCCCCGAACTGGCCGCCGTGCCGGCCGAGGACGGCCGCCCCTCCTGGGAGGCCGACGGCAGCTGCCGGGTGCAGACCCTGCGCCGGATAGGCCTGGAGGTTCCCGAGGGCCCGTACGAGACCGTCGCCGGCCTCGTCGCCGACCTGCTCGGCCGGATCCCCGCCCCCGGGGACCGCGCCGAACTGCCCGGCTGGAAGCTGTCCGTCCGCCAGGTCGGCCGCTACCGGGCCGAACGGGTCCGGCTGGTGCGGCTGCTCCCCGCCCCTCACCCGGCCCCCCATCAGGCGCCCGAGCCCGCCCCGGCGGCACGCCCGCCCGCGGCCCCGGCCGCACGCCGGCCGGCGCCCCCCGGGCCCGGCCCCGCCGCCGGACACCCGGCCGACAGGGAGGCGGCGGTCCGATGAACGCACTGCAACTGCTCTTCGCCCTGCTCCTGGTCCTCGCCAACGGGTTCTTCGTGGGCGCCGAGTTCGCCCTCGTCTCCGTCCGGCGCAGCCAGATCGAGCCGCTGGCCGCCGAGTCCAAGCGGGCCCGCCAGGTGCTGTACGGCCTGGAGAACCTGCCGCGGATGATGGCGGCGGCCCAGTTCGGCATCACCGTCTGCTCCCTGACCCTCGGAGCCGTCGCCGAGCCGACGATGGCCCGCCTGCTGGAGCCGCTGTTCGACGCGGCGCACGTCCCGCAGGGCATGATCCACCCGCTCGGCTACGCGGTGGCGCTCGCCGCCGTCGTCTTCCTGCACCTGGTCATCGGCGAGATGGTGCCCAAGAACCTCGCCATGGCCGCCCCCGAGAAGACCGCGCTCTGGTTCAGCCCGGGCCTGGTCGCCTTCGCCCGGCTGTGCGGCCCCGTCACCACCGCGCTGGGCTCCTGCGCGCACCTGGTGCTCCGCCTCTTCCAGGTGGAGCCCAAGGACGAGGTCGAGGCCGTCTACACCAGCGCCCAGCTCGGCCGGCTCGTCGAGGACTCCCGGCAGGCCGGGCTCCTGGAGCCGGGCGAGCAGGAGCGCCTGGAGGACGCCCTGGAACTGGGCAGCCGTCCGGTCACCGACGTCCTGCTCGCCCGGGACCGGCTCGTCACGGTCGGCCCCTCGGCGACCCCGCGCCAGATCGAGCAGCTGACGGTCCGCACCGGATACTCCCGCTTCCCCGTCCGTTCCGAGAACGGCGCCTTCATGGGCTACCTGCACGTCAAGGACGTGCTGGACCTGGAGGAGCGGGAGCGGGCCGTGCCCCAGCGGGTCTGGCGCCGGATGCCCACGCTGTCCTCGACGCTCCCGCTGGACGACGCCCTCAGCGTCATGCGCCGCGACGCCACCCATCTGGCCCAGGTCGCCGACCCGGCCGGCCGGGTGCTGGGCCTGGTCGCCCTGGAGGACGTCCTGGAGATGCTGGTCGGCGAGGTCCGCGACCCCGCGCACCGCGTTCCGGCCCGCCGCCCCGGCCCCCGGCCGGAGGGCGCCCTGATCGGCTGACCGGCCCGTCCGCCGCCGCCGCCCGGCAGGGGGCTCCCCCCCCGCCCGGCGGCGGTCACAGCGGCGGCGGCTCCGGTCGGTCGCGGTCC
>NZ_JBHYVA010001075.1:0-1645 GCF_042750055.1 Streptomyces sp. NPDC059456 | reverse complement strand
CTGCGGGGCACCGCCACGCCCGCCGAGCCGGGGGTCTTCGAACCGGTCGCCCGCATCAAGCGGGAACGGCCGCAGATCGCCGTCGTCGTCCTCGGCCCGGTGCCGAGCCCCCGCGGGATCGCCGCCGCCTTCGCCGCCGGCGCCTCGGGGTACGTACGCCACGACGAGCGGATCGAAGGCGTGGAGCGGGCGCTGGCCAAGGCCCGGGCGGGAGAGGTCGCGATCTCCCCGCAGCTGCTCCAGGGGGCCTTCGCGGAACTCCTCAACCCCGCCGCCCAGCCCGACGACGAGGGCAGCCGGCTGCTGCGGCTGCTCACCCCGCGGGAGGTGGAGGTGCTGGTCCGGGTCGCCGAGGGCGAGGACACCCGGCTGATCGCCGCGGGCATGGAGATCGCGCCCAGCACCGCCCGTACGCACGTGCAGCGGGTGCTGATGAAACTGGGCGTGGGCTCCCGGCTGGAGGCCGCCGCACTGGCCGCCCGGACCGGTCTGCTCGACCGGGCGGGGCTCGCGCCGGCGGCCGCCGATTTCCCCGCGGGCGCTTAATCGGGTAAGCCAGTGACCGGCATGTGCACGCGCCCGCGTGCATCCCCCCGCGAGAGGCAGTAGACGAGTGAGCGAGACGGCGACTCCCACAACGGCGACGTACAAGTACATGGTCACCGGCGGCGCCGGATACGTCGGCAGCGTCGTCGCGGCGCACCTCCTGGAGGCCGGGCACGAGGTCACCGTCCTCGACGACCTCTCCACCGGCTTCCGCGAGGGCGTCCCGGCGGGTGCCGCCTTCATCGAGGGCCGGATCCAGGACGCCGCCCGCCACCTGGACCCCTCCTACGACGCGGTACTGCACTTCGCGGCGTCCTCGCAGGTCGGCGAGTCCGTGGTCAACCCGGGCAAGTACTGGGAGAACAACGTCGGCGGCACGCTCGCCCTGCTGGCCGCCATGCGCACGCACGGGGTGCGCAAGCTTGTGTTCTCCTCCACCGCCGCCACCTACGGCGAGCCCACCGAGGGCCTGCTCACCGAGGACTCGGTCACCAAGCCCACCAACCCGTACGGCGCCTCGAAGCTGGCCGTCGACCACATGATCGCCGGAGAGTGCGCGGCGCACGGCGTCGCCGCGGTCTCGCTGCGCTACTTCAACGTGGCCGGCGCGTACGGCGAGTTCGGCGAGCGCCACGACCCCGAGACCCACCTGATCCCGCTGGTGCTCCAGGTCGCCCTGGGCGAGCGCGAGTCGATCTCGGTGTTCGGCGAGGACTACCCCACCCCCGACGGCACCTGCGTGCGCGACTACATCCACGTCGCGGACCTGGCCGAGGCCCACCTGGCCGCGCTGGAGGCCGCCACCGCCGGCGAGCACCTGATCTGCAACCTCGGCAACGGCAACGGCTTCTCGGTCCGCGAGGTCGTCGAGACGGTCCGCAAGGTCACGGGCGCGGAGATCCCCGAGGTCGTCGCCCCGCGCCGGGCCGGCGACCCGGCGGTCCTCGTCGCGTCCGCGCGCGCGGCCCACGAGCGGCTCGGCTGGACGCCGGCCCGCTCGGACCACACCCCCAAAATAACCCACCCCAGGAAAATCACACCCACCCACCCGTCCAGACCCCCACGCTCTTATAAAAAAAAAAAGCATGACACCAAAAAT
>NZ_JBHYVA010001074.1:0-1646 GCF_042750055.1 Streptomyces sp. NPDC059456 | reverse complement strand
GCCACCCAATTGGGTCTCGTGGTCTGGGTTTTGTTTAAACCAGACCGGCCAACCACGGTCCCACCGGGGGGGCCCCCCGGCCCCGCGGCGCCCCGCGCCGCCCGCCGCCGGGCCGGCGCCGCGGGCGCGGGGTTCAAGGAGGGGTACGTGCCCGCAGCCACCGGGGCGGCCGCCCGGGCCGCTCACCGCGGACGGCCGCCGTCTCCAGCGTAGGCCGCAAGGGCGCCGCTCCGCCGCTCGTGCCGTTCGGACGGCGGCCCGGCACGGCCCGGGCGCGCCCGCTGCGGACGGTCCGCCGATCGAACGTTCGCGCAGGTCAGCGCCTCGCCACACGGAACCGGACCGGCCGCCGGGACGGGTGACGAAACGGGCTCCTGGTCGCCGAACCGCCCCGCCTGGGCGAGGCGGGGCGGGGAAAACACCTGCTAGGTCCTCATGGCCTGGCCGCCGATGTCGGGGGCTCCGCCGAGCAGTGCCCGCCACCACGACTCCACCTCGTGGTGGTCCATCGTGGCCCAGGCCGGGGTCTGCTCCACCTGGCCGTGGCCGAGGCGGCGGGCCAGCGCGACCATCTCCCGTCCCGCCGCGCCCCGCGCGGCCTGGTAGGCGTGCAGCAGCTCGGCCCAGGTGCCGGACCGGCGCCAGGCGTCCTCGAACGCGGTGGCGTCCTGGAGCGCCTTGGCCGCACCACTGGTGTTGTGCGGGCGCACCACGGTGGCCGCGTCTCCGGCGAGCAGCAGCCGCCCGGCCGTCGTACGGGCCGTCTCGAGGTCGTAGATGGGCTGGACGAAGGTGTCCGCGGGCTCCGTCAGCCCGATCACGCGCGCCCAGTGGGGCGGGAACTCCCGCTCCAGCAACGCGCCGAGGTGTGCGGTGAGTTCCTCGGTGACCCGGCCCGGCGGGAAGCTCGTCGGGTCGTCGAACGGCAGCCTGCCGGTCTGCGGGGGCAGGGCGTACAGGACCCAGTTCACCCGGGGGCCGTCCGGTCCGGGGATGCGGTAGACCACGCAGCTTCCGCCGGTGAAGCAGACGGTGGTCACCGAGTCGGCGGGCCAGTCGCCGTCACCGAGCGCGTCCAGCCGCCGGGCGTCGAAGTTCCCGCGCCAGCAGACGTACCCGGCGTACGAGGGCCGGGACCCGGGGCAGACCGCATCGCGCACCACCGAGCGGTACCCGTCGGCTCCGACGACCAGGTCGAACGGCTCGGCGGTCCCGTCGGCCAGCCGTACCTCGGCCCGCTCGCCGGCGTCGGCCACGCCCGCGACCACCACGCCCTGCCGGTAGACGACCGATGCGGGGGTCGCCTCGCGCAGCCCGCGCCACAGCAGCCCCCAGTGGTACGAGTGGAAGGGGAACGGCTGCTCCCAGAACAGCCGCCCGGACGGCCCGGCCGCGCTGTCGTCCCGGACCACCCACCGGCGCCGGGTCAGCCGGTGCGCGGCGATGCCTCCGGGCAGGGCGCCGGTGGCGGCGAGTTCGGCGGCCCGGCCGTCGTGGACGCACAGGCCGAGTCCCCGGTCCGCCAGCCGTCCCCGGGTGCGCTCCAGCACCACCACCCGGTCGGCGCCGGGGGGGGGGGCGGCCGCCCCCCCCGGCGCGCCCCCGCCCGGCGCCCCCCCCCCACCCCCCCCCCCCCCCCCCCAGCC
>NZ_JBHYVA010001073.1:0-1647 GCF_042750055.1 Streptomyces sp. NPDC059456 | reverse complement strand
CGCGCCGCCTCCCGCGACCGGCTCGCCGAGGCCGTGCGGGTGTCCGACCGGGCGGGTGTGCGGCTGCTGGTCCGGGACACCGATCCCGGCCGCGGCGCCGAGCGCGTCTACCGCTCCGCGGGCTGGACCGAGGCCGGCACCATCCCCGACTACGCCACCGATCCGGCCGGCCGCCTGCACCCCACGACCCTCTTCTTCAAGCAGCTCGGGCCGCCGAGGTGACCTCGCCCGCCGCGCGGCGTTAGACCCCGTAGCGCGGACCACCGAGCGAGGGAGACCGCATGTACGCCACATCCGCCACCGCAGCACTCACCCGCCGCGCCGTGATCCGTACGGCCTTCACCGCGGCCGTGTTCGCCGGTACCGCCGCGGCCCTGGCCCCCGTACTGCGCGCCCGCCGGCCCCGGCAGACCGTCACCCCGGCCCCCCTCACCGAGGAGACGTACCGCGGCCGGCACATCGCCGTCGACCTCGGCGGGGTCCGCATCGACGGCCGTCCCCTGCACGTCATGCGCCGTGCCGACGGCAGCTACCTGAGCGGGATCAACCACTTCCAGTCCTTCGGGACCCGGCTGGAGCTGGCCCGCGCCGCCGTCGACGAACTCGGCACCACCCAGCTGGCGTCGGCGGCCCCGCAGCACGGCTGACGGCCGCACCGGACCGGAACGGGAGGAGCCCGCATGTACACCCGGCAGAACCAGAGGAACCTGACCAGCGCCCAGAAGAAGCGGTTCACGGCGGCGGTGCTGGAGCTCAAGCGGAACGGCGCCTACGACGACCTGGTGCGCACCCACGACAAGTACTTCGTGCCCGACCGGGACGGCAAACTCCGCGTGGGCCACATGTCCCCGTCCTTCTTCCCCTGGCACCGGCGCTTCCTGCTCCAGTTCGAGCGGCTGCTCCAGGCCGTCGACCCGGGCGTCTCCGTCCCGTACTGGGACTGGACCACGGACGGCAGCCCGGTCTCCTCCCTCTGGGCCGAGGACTTCCTCGGCGGCACCGGCCGCGAGAGCGACCGCCGCGTGACCACCGGCCCCTTCGCCTACGAGAAGGGCAACTGGGAGATCACGGTGGGCATCACGGAGGCCCGCTTCCTCACCCGCAACCTCGGCCGCCCGCAGAACCCGATCGCGCTGCCCACCGCGGCCGAACTCCAGTGGGCGCTCGACGACCCGACGTACGACACCTCGCCCTGGGACTCGACGGCGCAGGGCGGCGGCTTCCGCAACAAGCTGGAGGGCTGGGCCGCGCCGAAGAGCGAACGCTGGCGCAACCACAACAAGGTGCACCAGTGGATCGGCGGCCACATGACGGGCGGCACGGCCCCGAACGACCCGGCGTTCTGGCTGCACCACGCCTTCGTCGACCTGCTCTGGGACCGCTGGCAGCAGAAGCACCCCGGCTCCGGCTACCTGCCGGCGGCCCCGCTCCCCCTGGGGGACCTCCAGCGCGGCCGGGTGATCGCCCTCGACGAGGTGATGCCGCCGTGGAACATCACCCCGCGGGACATGCTCGGCCACCAGGGCCTCTACCGCTACGAATGACCGGACACGGGAAGGGCCCCCCCCCCCCCGCGGGGGGCCCCCGGGGGCGGGGCGGGCCGCCCGGGGGCCGGCGAGCGCCCGCGCGGGCGCCCCCCCAACCCCC
>NZ_JBHYVA010001072.1:0-1650 GCF_042750055.1 Streptomyces sp. NPDC059456 | reverse complement strand
CGGGGGTGGCCCCGTACGAGCCGAACTGCGGTCCGAGGACCAGCGGTTCGCAGGTGTCGGTGGCCGCGTTGGGGTCACCGGTGACCCCGTACGCGGGGAAGCCGGCCTTGAGGACCAGCTGCGGTTTCGCGCCGAAGAACTGGGGGCGCCACAGCACGATGTCGGCGAGCTTGCCGACCTCGATGGAGCCGATCTCGTGGGCCAGGCCGTGGGCGATGGCCGGGTTGATGGTCAGCTTGGCCATGTAGCGCAGGACGCGGGCGTTGTCGTCGCCCTCGCCGTCGCCCTCCAGCGGGCCGAGTTCGCCCTTCATCTTTGCGGCCATGGCGAAGGTGCGCCGGATGGTCTCGCCGGCGCGGCCCATGCCCTGGGCGTCGGAGGAGGTGATGCCGATCGCGCCCAGGTCGTGCAGGACGTCCTCGGCGCCCATGGTGCCCGCGCGGATCCGGTCGCGGGCCATGGCGGCGTCGCCGGGGAGGTCCGGCTTGAGGTCGTGGACGGAGACGATCATGCCGTAGTGCTCGGCGACCGCGTCCCGGCCGAAGGGCAGGGTGGGGTTGGTGGAGGAGCCGATGACGTTGGGCACGCCGGCCATCTTGAGCACGTTGGGGACGTGCCCGCCGCCGCAGCCCTCGATGTGGAAGGCGTGGATGGTGCGGCCGTCCAGGACGCGCAGGGTGTCCTCGACGGACAGGCACTCGTTGAGGCCGTCGCTGTGCAGGGCGACCTGGACGTCGTGTTCCTCGGCCACGCGCAGGGCGGTGTCCAGGGCGCGGGTGTGCGCGCCCATGTCCTCGTGGACCTTGAAGCCGGACGCGCCGCCCTCGGCCAGCGCCTCGACCAGCGGGGCGGCGTCCGAGGAGGAGCCGCGGGCCAGGAAGCCGATGTTGACGGGCCAGGCGTCGAAGGCGTTGAAGGCGTGCTTGAGGGCCCACGGGGAGTTGACGCCGACGCCCCAGACCGGGCCGAACTCCTGGCCGATGATCGTCGTGACGCCCGCGGCGAGCGAGGCCTCCATGACGCGCGGGGACAGCAGGTGGACGTGGGTGTCGACGGCGCCCGCGGTGGCGATGAGGCCTTCGCCGGAGACGATGCTCGTGCCCGTGCCGACCACGACGTCCACCCCGTCGAGGGTGTCCGGGTTGCCGGCCCGGCCGATCGCGTGGATCCGGCCCTCGCGGATGCCGACGGAGACCTTGCGGATGCCGAGGACGGCGTCGATGACGAGGACGTTGCTGATGACGACGTCGCAGGTGTCGCGGACGGCGGCGGCCTTCAGGTGCAGCCCGTCGCGGGCGGTCTTGCCGAAACCCGCCAGGAACTCGTCGCCGGGCTTCTGCGCGTCGTGCTCGACCCGGACGGTGAGCCCGCAGTCGCCGAGCCGGACCCGGTCCCCGGCGCGGGGGCCGAAGACGGAGGCGTACTCGCGGGGGTCGATGTGCCGGCTGCCCGGCGCACAGTGGTCGCCGTGCCTGGTCTGCTTGCTCACGCCCGGTCTCCGTCCGCGTGGTCGGCGCCACCGGCCTGGCCGGCCGCGTCGGTGTTCTCGCACCGGTCCGCGGCGCCGTCCGCCCGCCCCGGCCGCCCGCCGGCGGCGCGGGCCTCGGGGGCGCCGCCGGCCGCCACCGCGCCGGAGGCCCCGGCCGCGTC
>NZ_JBHYVA010001071.1:0-1658 GCF_042750055.1 Streptomyces sp. NPDC059456 | reverse complement strand
GACCCCCTCCCCCCATCCCCTGGAGCCGCCCCGTGACCGCACAGCTCACCGCGTCTGACCTCACCAAGTCCTACGGGGGCCGCCCGGTCCTCGACTCCGTCGACTGCTCCGTCCCCCTCGGTGAACGCCTCGGCATCGTCGGCGAGAACGGCTCCGGCAAGTCCACCCTGCTCCGGCTGCTGGCCGGGGTCGAACGCCCCGACCGCGGCGAGGTCGTCCTGCGCGCCGAAGGCGGCGTCGGCCACCTCGCGCAAGAGGAGGACCTCCCCCCGCACCTGACCGTCCGGCAGGTCGTCGACCGCGCCCTCGCCGGGCTGCGCACCCTGGAGCTGCACCTGCGCGCACTGGAAGGCCGGATGGCCGGCGGCGACGCCACCGCCGCCACCCTCACCGCGTACGCCGACGCCCTCACCGCCTTCGAACTGCGCGGCGGGTACGACGCGGACGCCCGCGTGCAGCGCTCCCTGCACGGGCTCGGCCTGCCCGCCCTGCCCCGGGACCGCACCGTCGGCGGCCTGTCCGGAGGCGAACGGGTACGCCTGCGCCTCGCCGTGCTGCTCGCCGCCGCCCCCGAAGTGCTGCTCCTCGACGAGCCCACCAACCACCTCGACGGCGCCGCCCTGACCTGGCTGGAAGACCACCTGCGCGCCCGGCGCGGCATCACGGTGGCCGTCTCCCACGACCGGGCCTTCCTCGAACGCGTCACCACCTCGCTCCTGGAGGTCGACGGCGACCTCCACCGCGCCGTGCGGTACGGCAACGGGTACGCCGGCTACCTCGCGGAGCGCGCCGCCGAACGGCGGCGGCGCACCGAGGCCCACACCGCCTGGCGGGCGGAGGTGGCGCGGCAGCGCGAGGCCTGCGCCGTCACCGCCCGCCGAGTGGCGCCCGGCAGGGCCATGAAGGACGGCAACAAGATGGCGTACGACCGCGCCGCCGGCCGGGTCCAGCAGTCCCTCGCGAGCCGTGTCCGCAACGCCGAGGAACGGCTCGCCCGGCTGCTGGCCCGGCCCGTGCCCGCACCCGCGGACCCGCTGCGGTTCACGGCCGTACCGCGCACCGACGCCACCACCGCCACCGCCACCACCACGACGCGCACGCCGGGCGGGTCCGGCGACGCGCACCGGGTACTGCTGGCCGCGACGGGCATCGCGGTGGACGGGCGGCTCGCGCCGGTGGACGTGACCCTGCCGGCCGGCGGCCGACTGCTCGTCACGGGAGCGAACGGGGCGGGCAAGAGCACCCTGCTGCACGTCCTGGCCGGCGCCCTCGCCCCCGACCGCGGGCAGGTCGTACGGCACGGCCGGACCGGTCTGCTCTCCCAGCACACCGACGTCCCCGCGGGCCGCGGAACACTGCTGTGCGCCTATGCGCAGGGCCGCCCCGGGACTCCCGAGGAGCACGCCGAACGGCTGCTGTCGCTGGGACTGTTCGCCCGCGACCGGCTGTCCGCCCCGGTCGCCTCCCTGTCCGTCGGACAGCGGCGGCGGCTGGCCCTGGCCCGCCTGGTCACCGAACCGGCCGACGTCCTGCTGCTGGACGAGCCCACCAACCACCTCTCCCCCGCGCTGGCGGAGGAGCTGGAGGAGGCCCTGACCGGGTTCGCCGGCGCGGTGGTCGTCGTCAGCCACGACCGGCGGCTGTGCGCCCGCTGGCCG
>NZ_JBHYVA010001070.1:0-1660 GCF_042750055.1 Streptomyces sp. NPDC059456 | reverse complement strand
GGTGGAGGGTTCCCGGGCACACGTCGTGACGCTGCCGCTGGGGTCGTTCGCAGGCGCGCTGGTGCTGGCCTGCGGGGCGGGCGCGGTGGCCTGTCTCGTCAGCGCGCGCCGCGGCTGAGTACGCTCGTGGACATGGTGGACAGGGTGGAAACGGACCGCGAAGCCGAACGTGCTGCCGGTGACGGCTCGTACTGCGCCGCCCCGGCGGCCCCGGCCGCGCGGGTGGCCGGGCCGCCGTACGCCGACTGCCTGGAGTGCGGCAGGCCCACCGAGTACGGGGTCGCCACCCCGGGCGTGGTGCTGTGCCCGGTCTGCGAATGGCAGGACGCACAGCGCTCCGCCTGCTCCGGCTGAGGCCCCCGGCTCCTTCCCGGGGGTCTACTTGCCGATGAGCTCGGAGACCTTCGCGAAGCGGTAGCCGCGCTTGCGCAGCTCCGGGACGATCTTCCGGACGGCCTCCTCGGTGACCGGGGCGGCGCTGCGCGTGCAGTGCATGACCACCACCGAGCCGGGCTTCACACCGGTGAGGACCTGCTCGGCCACCGCGTCCGGGTCCTTGGCGAAGGCGTCCCCGCTGACCACGTCCCACTGGACCGGAGTGACCTTGGCCGAGGACACCGCCCGCAGCGCCTGGTCGTCGTAGCAGCCGCCGGGGAAGCGGAAGTACGGGACGGTGTTGAGCGCGCCGGCCGTGCGGAAGGCGGCGAAGGCCCGGTCCACGTCGGCCCGGGCCGCGGCGCCGTCGAGCGTGGGGAGCCCGTAGCAGGGCGACTTGAAGGCGTGGTGGCTGTACGAGTGGTTCGCGATCTCGAAGTTCGGGTCGGTGCCGATGGATTTGGCCTGGTCCGGGTACTCCTCGGCCCAGCGGCCCGTCATGAAGATCGTCGATGGCACCTTGAGCCCCCGCAGGGTCGCGATCAGCTGGGGGTTGTCGAAGTGCTCCCCGCTCGCGGCGCGCGGCCCCTGGTCGGAGGTCATGTCGGCGTCGAAGGTCAGGGCGACGACCTTGTCGGTCTGCTGCTTCGTCCGCTCGAACACCGGGGTCAGGCCGTTCGGCCCGGGGGCCAGGGTCGGGGCCTTGCCCGGCGGCGGGGCCGCGGCCGGGGCGGAGCCGGCCGCCTGCGGCGCGGTGGGGGAGGCGGCGGAGGACGCCGGTGCGGAGGCCCCCGGGGTGCCCATACGGGCCTGGCTGCCGGAACCGGAACCGGATCCGGAGGTGCCGCTGTTGCCACCGCATCCCGCGAGGGCGGTGCAGAGAGCGGCACTGAGGGCGGCCGCGACCGCCACATTGCGCACAGAAAGGGTCACGGATGCAAAATATATGACCATCTGTAAATGGGATCGCAGCGGCACGGGGTCGGCCCGGGAATCCCCCGCCCGCCCCACCCGCCCCGCGCGGCAACGGCGGTGGGGTCAGTGCCAGGGGCCCGTCGAGGCGGACCGTGGAGCGCCGCGGGTCGTGGAACCAGACCTGGCCGTGGTGGTCGGCGGCCGCACCCTCGGCGGTGCGGGCGTAACCGGAGACGAAGCGGACGCCGCCGGCGCGCAGCGACCCGGGGCCGCCGAGGGGGCGCACCGGCAGGAACCGGTAGAAGGGCCCGAAGGGCTCGACGAACGCACCCTCGGTCTCGCAGACGGTCCCGCGGTACGGGTCCACGGC
>NZ_JBHYVA010001069.1:0-1665 GCF_042750055.1 Streptomyces sp. NPDC059456 | reverse complement strand
GGTCGGTCAAGGGTGGCCGAAGGCCATCGCGTAGCGACGCGACGAAGGAGCGCCCTTGAGGGACCGGCGCGGCACGGAAGGACAGTGGACTGGCGGGACGCCCCCGGACCCACTCCGACACCGCCCCGCCCGGACCCCGCCCCTCGGCCCCAGGCGGCCCCCCTCGGCCCTTCGGCCCCTCAGCCCTCCGGTGTCACCGTCACCTGGATCGACCCGTCCTGCGCGGCCGTGATGCGGACCGACGTCAGGTCCGGGGCGTGGGTCGTCGGGGCGTGGGCGGCTGCTCGGGGGCCTATGCCGATCACGCGCATGCCGGCCGCCCGGCCCGCGGCGATGCCCGCCGCCGAGTCCTCGAAGACGATGCAGTCGGCGGGGTCCACGCCCAGCGCGGCGGCGCCCTTGAGGAAGCCCTCCGGGTCGGGCTTGCTGGCCGCCACGGACTCGGCGGTGACCCGTACCGCGGGCATGGGCAGGTCCGCGGCGGTCATCCGGGCCGTGGCCAGGGCGGCGTCGGCGGAGGTGACCAGGGCGTGCGGGAGTCCGTCGATCGCCGCCATGAACTCCGTGGCCCCGCCGACCGGGACGACGCCTTCGGTGTCGGCGGTCTCGCGGGCGAGCATCACGGCGTTCTCGGCGTGGTTGATCTCCATCGGGCGTTCCGGCAGGAGGACGGCCATCGTGGCGTAGCCCTGTCGGCCGTGGACCACCTTCAGGGCCTCCTGCGGATCCAGCCCGTGGGACACCGCCCAGTCGCGCCAGCAGCGTTCGACCACCGCGTCGGAGTTGACGATGGTGCCGTCCATGTCCAGGAGCAGGGCCTTGGCGGTCAGGACGACGGGCGCGGTGGTGGTGCTGGCCGGCATGGGGGTGCTCCAGACGCGGGAAAAGAGAACAAGTGGTTCCGCCCACCGGTCAGGGAGTGCGGGCGGAACCACTTTGTTCCACCACGATACAAAACCGGAGACGGTTCGCGCCACTCCGGGTGCGATCAGCGCGCGCCCTCCAGTGCCTGCCGGGTCTGCGGGCCGTAGACACCCCAGTCCTCGTCGATGTTGTTGCGCCACTGGAACTCCGAGACCGCGTTCTCCGTACGGTCGTCGAACCTGCCGCTGATCTTTCCCCGGTACAGGCCCCGCCCCGCCAGGAGCCGCTGCATCTTCTCCACCTCCGAACCCGAATCCCCGTACCTCAGCGTCGGCGCCTGCGGCGGCGGCGGTGCCTGGGTGCTCGGCGTGCGGCTCGGGCTCGCCGACGGGGTGGGGGACGGGGGCGCCGAGCTGCGCGAGGCGCTGGGCGAGGCGGACGGCGACGCCGACTTCGAGGGGCTCGGCGACGCCGACTTCGAGGCGGAGGCCGAGCGGGACGGGCTGCCCGTCGAGGACGGCTGGGTCGGACCGGCCGGGGCCACGCTCAGGGCGGGAGCCGACGGCTTGGCGTCCAGCAGGACGGTGTCGCTGTCACCGGAGCGCGGGAGCAGCCCCAGCGCCAGGGCCGCGGTGCCGACCGCGACCACCGTGCCGGCACCGGCCAGCACCGTCGGGAGCCGGCGCCGACGGGACGGGCCGGACCTCCTTGCGGGGCCCCCCGCCCCCCCCCCCCCCCCCCCCCCCCCGGGGCCGCGGGGGCCCCGGGGGGGGGCGGGGGGCGCCGCGCGCGCGGGCGCGC
>NZ_JBHYVA010001068.1:0-1667 GCF_042750055.1 Streptomyces sp. NPDC059456 | reverse complement strand
TGGCCGTCGACCTCGCCCTCCCGGCCTCCCGCGCGGACGCGGATGACGTCGAGGGCCTCCCCGCGGGGGGCCTGGGTGTTGGGTTTGCGTCCGGCGACGCGCATGGCGGAGTCGCCGCGGCCGATGCCGCAGACCGTGCGGTTGCCGTACATGTCGTTGAGCGTGGCGAAGGTGGAGGCGGTCACCTCCCAGGTGCGGGTGCCGGGGTTGGTGACCATGGGGCCGATGTGCAGCTTCTGCGTGTGGGCGAGGATCTGGCTGTAGATGACGAACGGCTCCTGCCAGAGCACGGCGGAGTCGAAGGTCCAGCCGTAGCGGAAGCCGTTGCGCTCGGCCCGCTTCATCAGGCTGATCACCTGGGAGGCGGGCGGGTCTGTCTGCAGGACGAGGCCGAAGTCCATCACGGTTCCTTAGAGGTACTGGCAGGTGGAGCGGGGGATGAACACCCCGTGGCCGGCCCGCCCGGTGTACTCGCGGCGGTCGATGACGAGTTCGCCGCGGGAGAGCACGGTGTCGACGCGGCCGGTGATCCGCTTGCCCTCGTACGCCGAGTAGTCCACGTTCATGTGGTGCGTCTCGGCGGAGATGACCTGCTCGGCGTGCGGATCGTAGAGGACGATGTCGGCGTCGGAGCCGGGCGCGATCGTGCCCTTCTGGGGGTAGAGGCCGAACATCCGGGCCGGGCTCGCGCAGGCGATCTCGATCCAGCGGCGGCGGCTGATGTGCCCGTCCACCACGGCCTGGTGGAGGAGGTCCATGCGGTTCTCCACGCCCGGCAGCCCGTTCGGGATCTTGGAGAAGTCGCCGCGTCCGAGCTCCTTCTGGCCGCGGAAGCAGAACGGGCAGTGGTCGGTGGAGACCACCTGGAGGTCGTTGGTCCGCAGGCCCCGCCAGAGGGCGGCCTGGTGCTCCTTCGGCCGCAGCGGGGTGGAGCAGACGTACTTGGCGCCCTGGAAGTCGGGCTCCGCCAGGTTGTCGGTGGACAGGAACAGGTACTGCGGGCAGGTCTCGCCGAACACCGGAAGGCCCTTGTCGCGGGCGGCGGCGAGCTCGGCCACCGCCTCCTCCGCCGAGACGTGGACGACGTACAGCGGTGATCCGGCGACGCGTGCGAGCTGGATCGCCCGGTGGGTGGCCTCTGCTTCGAGGAGGACCTTGCGGACCTCGCCGTGGTGGCGGGGGTCGGTCTCGCCGCGGGCCAGGGCCTGTTCGACGAGGACGTCGATCGCGATGCCGTTCTCGGCGTGCATCATGATCAGCCCGCCGTTGCCGGAGGCCCGCTGCATGGCGCGCAGGATCTGCCCGTCGTCGCTGTAGAAGACGCCGGGGTAGGCCATGAACAGCTTGAAGGAGGTGACGCCCTCCCCCACCAGGTGGTCCATCTCCTTCAGGGTCCCCTCGTTGACGTCCGAGAGGATCATGTGGAAGGCGTAGTCGACGGCGCACTTGCCGTCGGCCTTGTCGTACCAGGTGTCGAGCCCCTGCCGCAGGGACTGGCCCCTGCTCTGCACGGCGAAGTCGACGATGGTGGTGGTGCCGCCCCAGGCGGCGGCGCGGGTCCCCGTCTCGAAGGCGCGCTGTCGCGCCGGGCGGTGGACCGGCCGGCGACGCGGTGGGCACTGGCTCCGGTCAGGTCGTCCACGGTGAGGCCCAGGGCATCGGCCACC
>NZ_JBHYVA010001067.1:0-1675 GCF_042750055.1 Streptomyces sp. NPDC059456 | reverse complement strand
GCCCTGGTGCTGGGCTTTCCCCCGTAGGTTTAACATCTCGGGGGGGCGCCCCCCGGGCGGGGGGGCGGCCGCGGCCAGCGAGCCGGTGAGCGGGGTGCGCAGCTCGTGCGCGACGTCCGCGGTGAAGCGCTTCTCGGCCTCGATGCGTTCCTGGAGGGAGCGGGCCATCGAGTCGAGTGCCTGCGCGACGTCCCGTACCTCGTCGTGGTGGCGGGGTCGGCGCCGGGAGCGGTCGTCGGCCGCGTCGTCCTTTCCGCCGGGGTCGTGCCGTCCGTCGGGGAATCCCACGCGGGCGTCCAGGTCGCCGGCGCTGATGCGGCGGGCCACTGCGGCCGTGGTGGTCAGGCGCCGGCTGATCCGGTTGGCGAGGAACAGGCCGGCCAGTGCCACGGTTCCGGCGGCGAGCGCGCAGGAGGCGAGGATCGCGGTGTCGACGTCCCGCAGCCGGTGCCGGGTGCTCTCGTACGGGAGCCAGACGGCGAGGGCCCGGTCGTCGGCGGGCCCGGCGGCCCACATGACGGGCTTGCCGTCGCGGGTGCCGACCATGCTGCCGGTGCGCCCGCGGGCCACGAGGGCGCGCAGCGGCCCGGGGAGCCGGGGCGGGTCGATCACCACGTTCACTTCGCCGTAGGAGGTGCCGTACCGGTACTGGGCGAGGGCCTGGTCCAGGTCACGGTCCGCGTCCTTGCGGACCTCTCCGACGATCTGCCGGGCGACCACGTTGTGCACCAGGATGCCGAGCACGGCCGCGACGGCGCAGCACACGGCCGTGGTGGTCAGGGCGATCTTCCAGCGCAGACTGCTCGTCACCCGCACGGCGTCCGGCCCTCTCAGCCCCGGCTCGCGGAGGAGCACGGAGTGGAGCTGTTCCTCACGCGGGGGCAGTCGTCGAGGGTGAGCTGCGACAGGTTCATGATCCCCGCCTCGGGGTCCCAGACGTAGTCCGAGACGGAGACCTTCTCCGGGTTCGAGGTCGGCTCGCGGACCGCCAGGTGCTCGGCGGCCACCTCCACGCCCTCCAGCACGCCGCGCCGGGACAGGATCCGGGCGATCGACCCGTCGTCGCGGACGGTGTAGACGCGCAGCTCGCTGAGCCGGCCGTCGAGGTCGAGGGCGGTGATCAGCTCTTCCTGGCCGTTGCCCGTCACGTCGCGCAGGACCGCGGGCCGCACCGGGCAGTCCGGACCGCCGTCCACAGCCTGTGTACACCGCGCGAGCCGCTGCACGGCCCGGGGGTCGACGAGGCGTCCGGTCCCGCCGTCCTGGGCGGTGGCGGCCTTGATGTCGGCCCGCAGGACCTCCACCGGGTCCACGCCCCGCATGCCGGGGCCGGCGGCCTTGGGGAGCCCCGGCACCACTGCGGCCGTACCGGGCTGCTGGCCCGGACCGGGCGGATCCGGGTGGATGCCCGTCCACAGGGACTGGGGGGCGTGCACCGTTCCCAGGTCGCCGTCGTTGCGCAGCCCTTCCACGTCGGCGCACCCGGCCGTCGCCGCGAGGACGGCGGCGAGGACCGGGGCCGCCGCCGCCGTGCGGCCGCGCGGGGAGAGGGGCCTCATGCACCGATGCTCTCCCGACCGGGCCGCGCGGGCCCGGCTCGGGGGCCATCCGGGCGACGCGCATGCCCCGGACTTCAGGGGACGGTCCGGGTGACGGACGGACCTCGGGGGCGGCC
>NZ_JBHYVA010001066.1:0-1681 GCF_042750055.1 Streptomyces sp. NPDC059456 | reverse complement strand
CCGCCGGCCAGGCGAATGGCACGATGGGGCCGTGCTCCACGATCTCTTCCCGCCCGGGATCCAGCATGCCCTGGACCTCGCCGGCATCTTCGTCTTCGCCACCGCAGGCGCCCTGCTCGCCGTCCGCAAGAACTTCGACGTCTTCGGCATCTGCGTGCTCGCCCTGGTCACCGCCCTGGGCGGCGGCCTCTTCCGCGACCTCGTCATCGGCGCCGTCCCGCCCGCCGCCTTCGGCGAGCTCAGCTTCTTCGTGACCCCCCTGATCGCCGCGGTCATCGTCTACTTCCTCCATCCCGAGGTGCAGCGGATCAACCGCGCCATCAACGTCCTTGACGCGGCCGGCCTCGGACTGTTCAGCGTGACCGGCACGACCAAGGCGTACGAGTACGGCCTCGGACTCACGGCGTCCGCCGCGCTCGGGGTGGCCACCGCCGTCGGCGGCGGTGTCCTGCGCGACGTCCTGGCCAACGACGTCCCGTCGCTGCTGCGCGACCGCGAGATGTACGCCGTCCCCGCCATCGTCGGCGCCACGATGGTGGCCCTCTCCATCGCCTTCGAGAGCCTCAACGCCGTCACCACCGCGCTCGCGATCGTCACCACCTTCGTGCTCCGGCTGCTCGCCATGCACTACCACTGGCGTGCCCCGCTGGCCTGGAACCGCCGCTCCTCGGTGGCCGAAGAGCCGTAACCAGCACGTCACAAACAAAAGCTACCGCTTAGTAGCTTCGCGTTGTAGTGTCGAATTCATGGCATACGCAGCGGCCCAGGCATCCATCGGCGACAGCGAGTTCGACCGCGACACCACCGTCACCGCACGCGCGGGCGAGCCCGGGGTGTACGACACCGAGCTCTCCGCCGGGTGGACGATCATCACCGCCGTCAACGGCGGCTACCTGCTGGCCCTGGTCGGCCGGGCCCTGTCGGCGGCCCTGCCGCACCCGGACCCGTTCACCGTCTCCGCGCACTACCTGACCTCGTCGGTCCCCGGCCCCGCCGTGATCCGCACCGAGGTCGTCCGGGTCGGGCGCACCCTCTCCACCGGCCAGGCCTCCCTCTTCCAGTACGACGAGAGCGGCGCCGAGATCGAGCGGATCCGGGTCGTCGCCTCGTACGGAGACCTCGCCTCCCTGCCGGACGACGTCCGCACCACGGCGGTCCCGCCGGTGATCCCTCCGTACGAGGACTGCCTCGGTCCGGAGGCCGGCCCGGCCCCGATCCCCGGCAGCAACGCGATCGTGGACCGGCTCCGGCTGCGGCTGGACCCGGCGACGGCGGGCTGGGCGCTCGGCGCGCCGTCCGGGAAGGGCGAGATGCGGGCCTGGTTCGAACTGGCCGACGGCCGTGACGCGGACCCGCTGTCGATGCTGCTCGCGGTGGACGCACTGCCGCCGACCTGCTTCGACCTGGGGCTGATGGGCTGGAGCCCGACCATCGAGCTCACCACCCACGTCCGCCGGCGCCCGGCCCCGGGCCCGCTGCGGATCTCCATCACCACCCGGAACCTGGCCGGCGGCTTCCTGGAGGAGGACGCCGAGGTCTGGGACTCCGCGAACCACCTGGTGGCCCAGTCCCGCCAGCTGGCCCGCGCCCCCCGCTGACGCTCCGCCCCCGGCCCCGCCCGGGCCCCCGCCGGGGCCCCGCCCGGGCCGTGGCGGCCACGGGCCCTGCGGCGCCGGGGCCC
>NZ_JBHYVA010001065.1:0-1685 GCF_042750055.1 Streptomyces sp. NPDC059456 | reverse complement strand
GGTGCAGCCCGGCCGACGGCTCGTCCAGTACGTACACCACCCCGAACAGCCCGGACCGCAGCTGCGTCGCCAGCCTCAGCCGCTGCAGCTCGCCCGCCGACAGCGTCGGCGCCGTCCGGTCCAGGCTCAGATAGCCGAGCCCGAGTTCCAGGACCGGCCCGATCCGCGACCGCAGGTCCTGCGCCAGCACCCGGGCCGCCTCCCCGTCCGGTGGCGCGGCGGCCAGTACGCCGTCCAGGGCGGTCAGCGGCAGCGCCGCCAGCTCCGCGATCGTGCGGCCCGCGTACGTCACGGCCAGCGCCGCCGGTCCCAGCCGCCGCCCCTCGCACACCGGGCACGGGGAATCGGCCAGGAACCGCTCCGCGCGGGCGCGCAGCGTGGCGCTCTTGCTGTCCGCGAAGGTCCGCATGACATAGCGGTGGGCGCTCATGTACGTGCCCTGGTAGGGCCGTTGGATCCGGTCCGCGTCCCGTACCGGGTGCACGGTGACCACCGGCTGCTCCTCGGTGAACAGGATCCATTCGCGGTCCTTCGCCGCCAGCTCCCGCCACGGCGCGTCCACGTCGTGGCCGAGCACCTCCAGGATGTCCCGCAGGTTCTTGCCCTGCCAGGCCCCGGGCCAGGCGGCGACGGCGCCCTGACGGATCGACAGTCCCGGGTCCGGCACGAGGAGTTCCTCGCTGGTGCGGTGGATCCTGCCGAGCCCGTGGCAGGAAGGGCAGGCTCCGGCCGCCGTGTTGGGGGAGAACGCGTCGGAGTCCAGCCGCCCGGCACCCGCCGGGTACGTCCCGGCGCGGGAGTACAGCATCCGCAGGGAGTTCGACAGCAGCGTCACCGTCCCGACCGAGGACCGCGACCCGGGGGAGGAGCGCCGCTGCTCCAGGGAGACGGCCGGCGGCAGTCCGGTGACGGAGTCCACCTTCGGAGCGCCGATCTGGTGGATCAGGCGGCGGGCGTACGGGGCCACCGACTCGAAGTACCGGCGCTGGGCCTCGGCGTAGAGCGTGCCGAAGGCCAGGGAGCTCTTCCCGGAGCCGGAGACCCCGGTGAACACGGTCAGCGCGTCGCGCGGGACGTCCACGTCGACACCGCGCAGGTTGTGTTCCCGGGCACCCCGTACCCGTACGAAGGGGTCGCGGTCGGCCTCGGGCACAGTGGAGTGGTGCATTCGCCCCAGTTTACGGGTCGCCCCGGCTCAGAGCCCGGCCACCCGGGCCAGCCGTTCGAAGGAGTCCAGCAGCGCCGTGCGGTCGTACGTGGAGGTGGTGACCAGCAGCTCGTCCGCGCCCGTCCCGGCGGCCACCTCGGCCAGCTGCGCCGCGACCTGCTCCTCCGTGCCGTGGACGTGCCCCGTGAGCGCGCCCTCGTACAGCTCCCGCTCCTTGGGGGTCATGGCCAGCGCCTCGATCTCCTGCGCCGGGCGCAGCGGCGGGAAGCTGCCCCGGGTACGGGAGTGGGCGAGGGACCAGGCCTCCGGGACCAGGATGCGCCGGGCGGCCTCCTCGGTCGGCGCGACGGCCACCGTCCCCGAGACCACCACGTACGGCTCCGAGCCGCCGGGCGAGGGGCGGAACTGCGCGCGGTAGCGCTCGATGACCTCCGTGACCCTGCCGCGGGCCCGCAGGTCGCCCACCACCAGCGGCAGCCCGGCCCCGGGCGCGATACCCGCGCACCCCCCCGGGGCC
>NZ_JBHYVA010001064.1:0-1689 GCF_042750055.1 Streptomyces sp. NPDC059456 | reverse complement strand
ACGTGGACCCGCCCGTAAAGCAGGAGTTCATACCGCATGCCGCCAGCCTGGCGATCTCCCGTGTACACAGTCAATCCGCATCGGGCAGATGCGAGGCGCGTCACCCTGCGTGCGGGCGCGTGTACCGGCGTGCCCGTCATACCGCGGCACCCAGCGCGGCGATCACATCGGGCTTCCGCGGCATCCCCACGGCGCGCCGGACGATCCGCCCGCCGGCGTCCAGCACGAGCACGGTCGGGGTCTTCTCGATGCCCAGGGCCCGCACCAGCTCGAGACGGGCTTCAGCGTCGATCTCGATGTGCTCGACGCCCTCGACCAGGGCCGCGACCTCGGCGAGGATCCGCCGGGTGGCCCGGCAGGGCTGGCAGAACGCGCTGGAGAACTGCACCAGGCTGGCCCGCTCCCCCGGCTCCGCGCCCAGTTCCGCGGCCCCGAGCCGGACGCCGGGCCGGGCACCGTCCGGCGCTCCGGCAGCCGGCCGGACGCCGTCCGGTCCCGCCGTGCCCGCTCCGCGCCCGTCCTCGTCCCCGCGCACCCCTGCTCCCGTCGCCGCTGCCCGTCCACCGGATCGGGACGGTCGTCCGCCGCCGCACCCGTGGACCTCGTCCCGCATCATTGAAGTACGTTCGTACGGTGATCCGAGCGCCCCGGACACGCTCCGCATTCCCGGCGTGACGAGAATCTCGCCGGGCACGGTCGTCTGGGCTGGCCAGCAGCCCTCGTATGGGGCACGATCCCCAAGGGCCGCGTACCTACGCAGCCGTAACTTCCGGCCGGGAGCACCTCCCCAGGCAGAAAGCGGGGTCTCCCCCTCATGGCTGAGCTCGTCTACCCTCCGGTGATCGGCGCCGCCCACACCCTTTTCCGGGCGCTGGACATCCGCATCGACATGAAGGGCACGGAGAACATCCCGCGCAAGGGCGGGGCGGTCCTCGTGTCGAACCACATCGGCTACCTCGACTTCATCTTCGCCGGCCTCACCGCGCGGCCGCAGAAGCGCCTGGTGCGCTTCATGGCGAAGGAGTCCGTGTTCCGCCACAAGGTGTCGGGCCCGCTGATGCGCGCGATGAAGCACATCCCGGTGGACCGCCAGCAGGGCGAGACGGCCTACCAGCACGCCCTGGACTCCCTGCGCGCCGGCGAGATCATCGGCGTGTTCCCGGAGGCGACGATCTCCCAGTCGTTCACCCTCAAGAGCTTCAAGTCGGGCGCCGCGCGCATGGCCCAGGAGGCCGGCGTCCCGCTGATCCCGGTGGCCCTGTGGGGCACGCAGCGGCTGTGGACCAAGGGCCGCCCGAAGAACCTCAAGCGCAGCCACATCCCCGTGACGATGCGGGTCGGCGAGCCCATCGAGGCGCCGACCGACCAGTACGCCGGGGCGATCACCCGCCGCCTGCGCGAACGGGTGCAGGAGCTGCTGGAGGCGGCGCAGCGCGCCTACCCGGCCGCCCCCAAGGGCCCCGAGGACTCCTGGTGGCTGCCGGCGCACCTGGGCGGCACCGCGCCGACGGCGGCCCAGGTCAAGGAAGCGGGCTGATCCGGCACCACCGGGTCGGGTGATCCTGCGGCCCCGCCCTTCCCGGCGGGGCCCCCCCCCGGCCCCCCGCCCCCCGCCCGCGCCCCCGCCGCGCGCCCGACGCCGGGGCGGGGGCCTGGGCCCGGCCCCCGGCCGACCCGCCGCCCCGGCCC
>NZ_JBHYVA010001063.1:0-1696 GCF_042750055.1 Streptomyces sp. NPDC059456 | reverse complement strand
CCGCGGCCGGCAGATCCGTCAGCCCCGACCCGAGCGTCCCCCTCACGCGTATCCGTCCGCGTTCGGGAGACGGTCGATGGGATCGCCCCGGCCGTGCGTCAGCGGGTGAGGAAGCGGGTGGCGCCCACGTAGACGCGGCCGGTGGAACCGATCGGCTCCTCCTTGACCGGGTCACCGGTCCGAGGCGAGTTGATCATCATGGGTTCGCCGTTCCGCGTCCCCGAATAGATGCCGACGTGGGTGACCTCGGTGCCGGTGGCGGGGCGGAAGGCGACGATGTCGCCGGGCCTGAGGTCCTCCGTACCGGTGATCCGCACCCCCGCGGCCGACCCGGCGGGCACCTGCCCGCCGCCCGCCTCGAACTGCGGCTGGGCGTCCCGGGGGATCGTCACGCCGAGGGCGGAGTAAACCTGGCCGGTGAGACCGGAGCAGTCGTATCCGAATCCGGAGGTGCCAGACCACAGGTAGGGCAGACCCAGGAAGGCGCGTGCGGCGGCGACCACGTCCGCGCCGCTCGGTGCGGCCGGCACCTTCGCCAGGTCGTCGGCTCGGAAGAAGAGCCGGCCACCGCTGGGGGAGTCGGCGGCGACGACCCCGGGCACCGGACCGGCCTTCACCGGAAAGGAGGTGTTGTACGAGTACTCGGCCACCTGCCCGGACCGGCTGCCGGCGAGCGCCGCCTGGGCGGTGGCGAAACCACGGGCCGTGGGGCGGGCAACGCGTTCCTCGTGCGTACCCCCGGGCGGGCGCCGGTGTTCCGAGGTCAGCTGCCGGTCGGGAATCCAGCCGGGGTACGCACCCCGTCCTGCCTGGTCTCTGGGGGTGGGCTGGCCGTGCACCCAGACGTGGTCCCAGAGCAGACCGCCGTGCCACTCGGTGCGGTCGACGGTCACCTCGATGCCGTGGAGGGCTTGCGTCTCCCCGGCGACGTCGCGGCGCTCGTCCAGGGACATGGTGGCCAACCAGCCGCGGATGTCCGCGGGATTGGCGGTCGCCGCAGCGTCGACGGGCCGGACCTGTTCCGGGCTCACCCAGACCTGGGCGACCGTCACGTCGACGTAGCAGGTCGGGGCGCCGGCGCAGGCATGCGGCGCGGTGGACACGGAGGGGCGGGCCGGGGTGGTGGGAGCCGCGGGGACCGCGGCGGCCGGAGTGACGAGGGTGAGGAGCGCGGCAGCGGTGGCCGTCAGGACGGTCTTCACGGAGTACATGTGTCGATACCTGTCCAGGGCGGCGCGCCTGCGAACCCCGCCGGCACGGTCGGCCCCGCGGGCCGTGGGACCGACTCCGGCGCCGTGGTCCGCATGGTCTGCAGGGATCCCCTCCGCCGCCGACCGCCCCGCGGCCGCGGGAGAGGACAGGGTGCCGGGGGCGTCGCGTACGACCTCGCTCTACGGATGCCGGCCGAGGAGAGCCGAGGCCACGCCTCTCTCTCGCCCGCCGGGACCCGTGCCCCGGCGGGCCGGGCTCACGATTCTTCGGCCACGGTGTCACCCGCGGACCGGGCCGTCCTTCTGCGGTACGCCACCACCCCGCACACCACGAGGAGGAGGACGGCCACGACGGACACCCCGAGGGCCGTCTGCTCGGCGAAGAGCTTGCGCAGCAGTTCGAGCACGCCGAGCCCCGCGGTCGCGTAGATCAGCGCCCAGGCCGCCCCGCCCAAGAAGAGGGCGGGGAGGTAGCGCGGCAGGGG
>NZ_JBHYVA010001062.1:0-1730 GCF_042750055.1 Streptomyces sp. NPDC059456 | reverse complement strand
CCCCCGGGCCCGCCGGCTCCCCCGGGCCCGCCGCCCCATCCGGGCCCGCGGGGCCGCCCGGCCCCCGCCCGCCGGCACCCGCCGCGCTCCGGCACGCCCTCGCCGCCCAGGAGAAAGGATGACGGTGCTCCCCCGCAAGAACGTCCTGCTGGCACCGGTCACGGTCACCCCGACCAAACCGCTGACGCCCAGCCACCTCAAGGGCCTGCTGTGGACCGACGTGATGTTCCGGGCCACCGCGCCGCTCGCCGCGGTGACCTACCGCTACAGCCACACCACCTACCACGTCACCGAGCAGACGGTCGGCTTCTGGGAGTACCTCGACCGCACCCCCGGGGCGGCCGACTACACCCGGCTCTCCGAGGAGGAGATCGGGGACCTGTACGTCCGCTACCGCGCCGACGGGCAGCGCCAGGGCGCCGACGTCCTGCGCCCCTACCGGGACGCCGTCGAGCACGGCGGCTGGGTCCATCCCGCGAGCGAGCGGATGCTGCGGCTGTGGGCCGGGCACTACGAGCGCCTCGGCATGCACGACCCCGGCCTGCGGGAGCACCAGCCCCCCGGCCTCGGACTGGAGGAGATGCTGGAGCGGCTGGCCGCCGTGGGCCTGGTCCTGGACCAGCGGCACTGCGGAGGCCCCGTGTACCTGGACCTCACCCGGTACGGGATGCCGCTGCGCCGGATCGTCACGGCCGACGGCCGCCCCAACTACCTGGCCTGCGCGCTGCGCGAGCTGCTGCCGCTGGTCCCCTGGTACGACGAGGTCGTCCTGCTCTACGACCGCGAACTCGACGCGGACTACCAGCTGCTGAACCGGGTGCTGACCCGGCTGGGACCGACGGTGCGCCGGGTGCCGATCGGCCGGGTCCCCATCGACGGCAAGATCACCTCGGCCCGGCACGGCGGCTGGCACGGCCACACGGCCGGCGCCCTGCTGCGGGCCTCGGCCGAGGCCTGCGCGGACACCGGCGAGGACGCCGAGGGCGCGCTGCGGCTCGGCATGCGCCTGTACTTCATCGCGACGCTCGGCCCGGGACAGCAGCAGTCCTTCCGCCACGACCTGCTGCGGCACTGCCTGACGGTGGCCGCCCGGCTGCTGAGGCGGTCGGCGGCCGCCGCCGCGTCCGGTGCGGGCGGGCTCGCCGACGCGCTGGAGCGGCACCGGCGGGGCCACACGTACGTCGACCCCTACCGGCTGGCCTGTTCGCTGCTGGGCAAGGGCCGGCCCGCTCCCGATCCCGGACTGCTCTCGGCGGTGTTCCTGTGACCGGCTCCCCCGAACCCGTGGCGGCCGCGGCCCTCGCACCGCACCCGCCGTTCCCGCGATCCTTCCCGCCGTCCTCCCCGCCGTCCTTCCCGCTGTCCTCGGCCGCCCTGCTCGCGTCGGCCGCGGACCGCGTGCGCTCGGCCCGCCCCGAACTCGCCGACCGGCTCGACCTGTCCAGCGCGCAGGCGCTGCGCGCCGTCCGGGCCGAGATCCACGGCGGGCGCGCCGGCGAGGGCGACGAGGTGCTGGCCGTCGTCGTCATCGGCCGGCTCGACCTGCCCCGGTGGGTCCGCGAGACGTGCGCCTTCGCCCTCGGCGTGGGACCCGGGGCCCGGGACGCCTGGCGGCGCTCGTTCACCCGTACCGTCTACCTGGCCGGAAGCCCCGCCAACCTGCGGGACCGCTTCGCCTTCGACCACGTCGCCGGCGACGACTCGGTGGCCTGGGGTGTGTGTGATAGAGA
>NZ_JBHYVA010001061.1:0-1739 GCF_042750055.1 Streptomyces sp. NPDC059456 | reverse complement strand
GAGCTGGCGGAACTGGGCGCCGAGGTCACCATCACGGCGTGCGATGTGGCCGATCCGGCCAACATCACCGCGCTGCTGGCGTCGATCCCGGCCGAGCACCCGCTGACCGGTCTGGTCCACGCCGCGGGCACCGGCGACAACGGCCTCGTGTCGACGATGGACGCCGAGCGCCTGGACCGGGTCCTGGCTCCCAAGGCCGATGCCGCCTGGCACCTGCACGAGCAGACCCGGCACCTGGACCTGCCCCTGTTCGCCCTCATCTCCTCCGCCGGCGGACTCACCCTCGCCGCCGGGCAGGCGAACTACGCGGCGGCGAACACCTTCCTCGACGCCCTCGCCACCCACCGGCACGCGCAGGGCCTCGCCGCCCAGTCCCTGGCCTACGGCCTCTGGGCGAGCACGGGCATGGGCCAGTACATCACCGACACCGACGTCAAGCGCATGGAGCGCCAGGGCCTGCCGCCGCTCCAGCCCGAAGAGGCCCTCGCCCTCTTCGACGCCGCGTACGCCTCGGGCCGGCCCGCCACCGTCCCGCTCCACGTCAACCGCACCGCCCTGGCCGCCCGTACCGACGAGCTGCCCGCGCTGCTGCGCTCCACCACCCCCGCCCCGCAGCGCCGCAACGTCCGCGCCGGCGCGAGCGGTGCGGGAGCCGGCGCCGCGAACGAGCTCGCGGCGCGCCTCGCGGGGAAGACCCAGGAGGAACGAGACAGCGCCCTCCTCGACCTGGCGCGGGCCCACGTGGCCGCCGTACTGGGCCACGAGTCGGCCGACGCCGTCGAACCCGACCGGGCCTTCCAGGAGCTGGGCTTCGACTCCCTCAGCGCCGTCGAGCTGCGCAACCAGCTCAAGGCGGCCACCGGGCTCCGGCTGCCCGCCACCCTGGTCTTCGACTACCCGAACGCCCGCGCCGTCGCCCAGTACATCGGCGAGTCCCTCGGCGGAGCGGCGCAGGACACCGGCACCCGTCCGGCGGCCGGCACCGCCCGCACGCAGGCGGACGGCGACGACGACCAGATCGCGATCGTCGCGATGAGCTGCCGCCTCCCCGGCGGCGTCACCTCCCCCGAGGACCTGTGGCAGCTCGTCGTGGAGGGCCGGGACGCCGTCTCCGGCTTCCCCCTCGACCGCGGCTGGGACGTCGAGAACATCTACGACCCGGAGCCCGGCGTGCCCGGGAAGACGTACTCCAACGAAGGCGGCTTCCTCTACCGGGCGGGCGACTTCGACCCGCACTTCTTCGGGATCAGCCCCAACGAGGCGCTGATCATGGATCCCCAGCAGCGACAGCTCCTGGAGGTCTCGTGGGAGGCCATCGAGCGGGCCGGCATCAACCCGCACACCCTCAAGGGCAGCAAGACCGGCGTCTTCGCAGGCGTCATGTACCACGACTACGGGCAGGGCACCGAGGCCGCGGCCACCACCGGCGGCAGCCTCATCTCGGGCCGCGTCTCGTACACCCTGGGCCTCGAAGGCCCGTCCATGACCGTGGACACGGCGTGCTCGTCCTCCCTGGTCTCGCTCCACCTGGCGACCCAGTCGCTGCGCTCCGGCGAGTGCTCCATGGCGCTCGTCGGCGGTGTCGCGGTGATGGCGAGCCCCGACATGTTCGTCGAGTTCAGCCGCCAGCGCGGCCTCGCCGCCGACGGCCGCTGCAAGTCCTTCGCGGGCGCCGCCGACGGCGCCGCCTGGTCGGAGGGCGTCGGCGTCCTCGTCGTCGAACGCCTCTCGGACGCCCG